>VGTX01000144.1 GCA_016874315.1 Gammaproteobacteria bacterium
TTGAAATGTTGCCTCTGGCCAAACAGCATGAATACAAGCACTTAAAAAAGTTGTTGCATATTGTTGATGTGTTTTCTGATCGAGCCGCGTGATTGTCATCGAGAGATATTTTTCTACAACTCGATCGGTATAGAAAAAACTAAAAGTTTTTTCGAAATCTTCTTGAAGCATGTCCAAGATTGTACCGGCGAAACACTCTATCCCTGGAACGGTATGAAAGACCTTTTGAATTTTATTATGGATAGATATTGAATAATCAATATCATCTTCTTGTGAAGCATTCACATCACATGCTTTTAGTAATGCGGACTTCAATCGCACAAATGCTTCTGGATGATGAATTAAGCAGCGCGCAGCAATTGTATCACAGAATATCTTATAGCTAATGTTTAGAACTGGGATCTTAATACTCTCATCCGCGATAGGCTGCAGTTTTAATTTTTTCCATATATTTTCAGCATCTTTTTTTTCTTTTTCAGTCAGTGGGTGATGATTATCAATCCATAAAAAAACCTGCTCAACAGGATATCTTTTTAGTAAGGTATTCCATTGATAATCTTTCTTAATGATCTTGAACAATAAATTGTGTCGAATGTTTAAAGCATATTCTGCGCTTTGAATTGAGCTTAATGGATAATAAGGGAAGATCCCAAATGAATAATTACTTTCAGTAGACTGCAATAACTCTGTAACTGACTGCTTATTCATATTATCCATTTTAATCAAACCTCTCCATAAATAGCTTTAACTCTTCTAGACCGTCCACAATTGGAATATTCAGCATGATTGCCTTATCTTTTTTGGAGCCTGGTTTTTGACCCATAATCAAATAGTTTGTTTTCTTTGAAACAGTATCAGAAACAAAGCCGCCACGCTCTACAATCCATTGAGCAATATGAGATCGAGAGTAATTTTCAAAAGAACCTGTAATGACAATATGCTTTCCGTTTAATTTATCATTTTTATAGGCTGGAATTTTAGCAATCAAATTCAATCCATTTTCTAGAAGAATTTGGTATTGCTGTTGAAAAAATTTGGTACTGAAAAACAATGCGAGCGCTTCTGCGGTGACAGGTCCGATTCCTTGTACGCTTAAATACTGCTCTTGATTCGCTTGCAGAATTTGATCCCAAGTTAATGCGCGAGCTAAGCGCTCTGCCGCAACTTTGCCACAATGACGAATGCTGAAAAAAAGCAAAATTTTCTCAAGTGTACACTCTTGGATAGCACGAGTGAGCTGAGTGGTAATGTTATAAGCAGAAAGATCGGCAATGCCATCCAAATCAAGCCATTCGTTAACAGAGAGAGTATATATATCAGCAGGTCCCTGCACTCTGGGATATTTTTTCAAAACCTTCCGAATTGTTTCAATAGAAAGCCCACTAATATCGAAGGACTCCCGAGAGAATGCATAGGTTATTTTTTGTAAAATCTGCTCTGGACATTCCCGATCGTTAATACACCACAAAGATTTATCTTCTTGAACAAGGCTTGAATTGCAGCAAGGGCACTGTGTTGGAGGGGTAATCTCAGTTATGACCTGACCACTCATCAGACTCACATCAAGGACTGGACCCAGCACTTCAGGTATAACGTCCCCAGCTCTCCTGACGCGAACATATTGCCCGATTTTAAGATTTTTTCGAGCGATTTCTTGAAAATTATGTAATGTTGCATGACTGACCGTGACCGATCCGATTGTAACTGGATTTAAATGAGCGACTGGAGTAATCGCCCCCAGGCGTCCAACTTGTAATTCAACCGCGCGAAGTAAAGTAATAGCTTCATCGGCAGGACACTTCCATGCAATTGCCCAGCGAGGAGTGCGAGATGTCTCTCCGAGGAGAGATTGTATTTCAAACGCATCGATTTTAAAAACGATTCCATCAATGCCATAATCCAAGTCAGCGCGTTTAGCAAGAATTTCATGATAGAAGGCGATTGCCTCAGAAATACTATGTGCAAAGCATGTGTACTGCGAGACTTCAAAGCCTTGATGCTTTAACCAGCTTAAAGAGTGAGATTGAGATTGCAATGCTGGATGATCAATCACACTATATCCAATAAAACTTAATGGTCGTCTAGAAACTTCTTGAATATCCAGTAATCTCAAAGAACCTGCAGCCGCGTTTCTCGGGTTAGAAAAAACTTTCAACCCGAGCTCTTCCTGCCTTTTTACAAGGTGTTGAAAATCTTTTGTTTTAAAGCAAACCTCTCCTCGCACCTCTCCAGTAAAGGGTTCTTGTAGAGCAAGTGGGCAATTTTTAATTGTTCGAATGGCATGAAGGACGGACTCTCCTTCATATCCATCTCCGCGAGTCAGTGCCTCGATTAAGATGCCATCCTCAAAAATTAAAGACACAGCCAAGCCATCGATTTTTAGCTCTCCGACGAGAGGGGTTTTAATAAAATCCTGCTGTGTCTTTGAAGCCCACGCAGCAAATTCCTCCTCATCAAAGACATTATCAAGAGAACCCATAAACCGGGTATGCGACTTACGCTCTAAGGAATTACTTTGATTCAAAAAGCCACCTACAGATTGGGTAGGGGAATATGAGACAGTCCAGTCGGGATGTTGTGTTTCACAATCTTTTAATATGCGATAGTATCTATCGTATTGCTCATCAGCTAACCCAGAATCTTCACCACGATAGTAGTGTGTTGCTGCGATAAATAATTTTTTTGCTAGAGAGCGATACTCATCTTGAGAATACATACTTGTTCATCCCGTTCATACAGTTTCAAAACGCGCAACATGTTATAAAAATGCGAGCGATCGAATGTCACTATGACATCGACAAGTATAGTTTATCAAATGTATAAAGAAGCCTTAAGAGGCTTTTATTAAGATGAAAAAACGAATCAGTAAATAATATAATGCATTTGAATGTAAGTCTGAGTTTTGGCGTCAAAGCACACAACTTGATCTATATCTTATTGAACAATGGCAAAGAAGAAAAGTGTATAAAGCTAAGAGAAGTGGTAAATACGTGTTTAAGGTATCAGCCGCTTACACCAGTCAGGAATGTGCAGATTGTGGACACATTCATCCGAATAATCGCGTC
>VGTX01000145.1 GCA_016874315.1 Gammaproteobacteria bacterium
AGAGAAATTAAAAAGTTATGTGCTCGATCCAATCGCTGTCAGTTTTTATAATTTTTTTATAGTGAACTCAATGAATGCAGCTATCAAAGGCTTCAATAGCTCTATTGGACAGATAGGACAAATCTTAGTAACTCTATGTAATAAGCAAACTGGCTCAGATCTTTCCTGGACATTATTAGCAGAAATACCTCCAGCACAAGTTGGTGCACAGCGCGAAGGGCTAGATCAAAATTCTTCAGCCACAAAAATTGTATTTGTTACCGTTGGACAGTTAGCGTTTTCTTTTAGCACATGTACAATTAATTATCTTACTAAAGCAATGAGTGAGCTTACTGGCCTTATCAGTGAAAATCTCCACGAAATGCTTCCAAAAGATTTTCCTGTTTCAATATCAACAATAAGCTCAATGCTATTTCAAAATAAACCAACCAAATAAGATATCAATAATTGGCTGTAATTGTAGTATGGTGCTTTACCAATACTACACAGCCTTATTTCATCAAGGCTTCCCATTCTTTATATAATCTTTCAAGCTGTTGCTGTTTTTGCTGCTGACTTGAAAGAATTTTTGCAATCCGCTCATCATCAACTGTATTTTGAGAATACGCTAATGATAATTCCTGATCGTATTGCGTGAGAAATTTTTCACATTCAGCTATAGCTTTTTCAACTTGAGCTAATTGCTTATCATTTGGTATAACTTTGACAGGAGTGGATTTTGTAGTTACAGATGCAGAAGATCTATCGTTAACATTTTTTTCAGATGCCCAAGCATGAAGTGAGACACGCAGTACTTCATCTGAAATGCCGCCAACATCCATCAAAATATGGCGTGGGGTCCATGTCCAAGTTTCCGTTGCACATTGATCGATAAAATATCGATCGTGGCTCACAAAGATTACCAATCCCTTGTGCTGCTCAAGCCAGTCTGCGAGCTCTTCCAAACTTTCTTGATCAAGATCGTTTGTCGGTTCATCAAAAATAAGTACATCGGGATAGAGTCGCATTTCGCGAGCTAAACATACTTTAAATTGTTGACCACCAGAAAGTTTTCCATATGGCGTCCAAAGATTATCTTTATCGATACCAAACTGCTCTGCATATGGTGCTGGGTGCATTTTTCTTACACCCACAGATGGATTTTCGATTTGCACTTCATCATAATCATCTGTTAAAAGACTCCACACGGTGCGAGACGGATCGAGAGTTCTAAGTTGATCGATCACGGCAATCCGCATGGTCCTTAAATGTTCTACTCCATCAAGCTGCTTACACAGTGCATTCAAAAATGTTGTTTTCCCACATCCATTAGGGCCAACTAATGCAATTCGATCTTGTCGTGATAATGTTCTTTCGATTGGTGCAAGCTGAATGGAACAAGCGTTAGTTCTGAAAAAATATGGAATATAATTATTAAATCGAATAAGCATCTGACTAGCGGGCATATGCGAGGTATTATGCTGTTGCAGGTTCAAGCGTGCACTTTTTGCAGAATTCATATCATTTTTCATGGTTGCACGAATTTCCTGCAAGCGCTGTACGCGTTTTTGATTACGTTTACGGCGCGCTGTCACTCCGCGTTCACGATAGCGTTCTTCTTGAGCTAAAACAACACGTTGTTTAGCACGCTCTTGTTCTAACGTTTGCTCCTCACACACCCTGATCTCTTCATAATCTGACCACTTACCAGGATAAAATCGCAACATTCTTTCATGAATTGCCCAATAACCATCAACACACGCTTCAAGAAAAGCTCTATCATGACTGATAATCAAATAAGAACGTTGTGAATTTTTTAATTCATTCTCAAGCCATATGATCATTCTTAAATCAAGATGGTTAGTCGGCTCATCGAAAAAATAAAAATCTGCTTGTTGGCTTAATGTATAAAAAAGTATTCCTTGTCGTTTCTGACCTCCAGAAAGCTCAGACAGCGGCTTATCAGAAGGAAGATGGAATGTATCCATCCACTGATAAAACATTTCAAAATTAAAAATTCCGGTGTATTGAGTAACAATGTCATTAAACGTTAAATTTAAAAATTGCTGAGGTATCACCTGAGAGCAATATGCAATGTGTGCTTGATTGGGTAAAACACGATCGATGAGCTGCTTAATGAACACACTCTTTCCAGCGCCATTAACACCAATCAACCCAACGCGGTCTCCAGGTTTCATAATGAATTTAGGAATACTGAAAAGATCGGCACTTTCGGTTGTTACAGTTGTTTTCTGCAAACTTATCATAATAATGCATCCTTTCTTTTCATGAATAGAGGCACCTTCATTATGGTTATATGCCTCTTAAACAGTGCTAACCCCACACAAAATGCGGAAAAAATTAGGCAGCTGCCATTGCTCCATTAAATGCCTCTTTTTCTTCATGACCATATACCTTTAAGACAGTAATCAAACGAAAAACAGACCAAAACCATAGACCATACGCAAGCATCATTGCAATTTTTAAAGGCATCAGAGCCGCAGCTAAAGAACCTAGTTGCTGTAATAAAATAATCACCAGCCAAGCGCCGCCTGTTTTACCAAGGCGTGAAGTCAAACCATCAATTGATGCTTTACCAAGGCGTTTTTCTTCCAAAGACAAGGGAAGCAATGACATTTCTTTCGCTGTATCAAAAACTGTAAACTTAGCGGCACGACCAACAGATAAGATCAGAGAGAAAGACAATAAATACATTGGCACAATATGTCCATACCAGGTAACAGGAACGACTGGCAAAATACTCAGTTGGCTTAGCAGATCTAAAATTGACAAAATAAACCACAATACTGGAGTAAACAGTAAAGAAGGGCCTATTCCAAAACGTCTAACAAAACTTCCGGATAACACCCAGGAGAAAATAACTGCATAGATTCCAAGATATTTCCCTACGCAATTTAAGTATGCATTCATAGCAACTGGATCGCCAGTAAAAACATTTCTTACATAATCACTATGAATCACATCAGATAAATGATAAATAATATTAAAACTAATCATCATCATCGAAATATATCTCACAATCGGATTTGTATAGGCAATAGAAAAACACT
>VGTX01000146.1 GCA_016874315.1 Gammaproteobacteria bacterium
TGAACATCTTCATGTCGATCGTCGATATAGGCATATTCTTTAATGCGTGTTTCGTGATTATGATTGACAAGGCATTCGTATTTTATATCAGCCTTGAATTCTTGATGAATAATAGAGCTTAGCTCTTCTGTGATAAATGGAATGACAGGGTGTAGCAAGCTGAGCAAACTTTCGATGACGTGAGTTAATGTCCAGCGAGTTTCATCTTGATATTCAGAAGTCATCAAGATTTTTACAAACTCAACATATCGATCGCAGACTTGAGTCCACATAAAATCAACAAGCATAGAAGCATACAGGTCATAACGGAAGTGCTTCAAAGCATCTTGCGTCTCATTCATGACGCGATACAGTTCGGAGCAAATCCAACGATTAAGTGGGTGTGTAATGTGCGGCGCTGGTTTGCGAATATCCTGCATGTGTGGCAATGAGAATCTTAAAAGATTCCAAAGTTTATGGCATGTTTGTTGTTGTATATGGAGCTTTTGCACATCAAATCGCACAAAACGACCAGGAGAAGCCTGGAGACATAGAGCTAATCGAAGAGGATCGACTCCAAATGAAGGGAATCCTGTTGGATAGGCCTTCTTGGTCATGGATATAATTTGTTTTTTCTTTTCTGGCTGCATGAGACCTTGTGTACGTTTTGTGACAAGATCGTCATAAGAAATACCATCAATCAAGTCGATTGGATCGATCACGTTTCCTTTGGATTTTGACATTTTTTGTCCATCATGGTCCTGAACGATACCATGTAGGAAGATTTTCTGGAATGGCACATTTTCCGTGAAATACAAGGAAAACATGATCATACGGGCCACCCAGAAAAAGATAATATCAAATCCGCTAATCAAGCAGTTGTTTGGGAAAAATGGAGACTTTAGGAACTCTTTCTCGGGCCAACCGAGCGTTGCCATAGGCCATAGAGCAGAGGAGAACCATGTATCGAGCACATCTGAATCTTGAGTAAGCTGGGTATGTGGATCGAGATGATAATGGCATCGCACATCATGCTCATCATATCCTACATAAATTGTTCCATGAGCATCTGTCCAAGCGGGGATACGATGACCCCAGATGAGTTGTCGCGAGATGCACCAATCTTGGATATTATCGAGCCATTGTCTAAAAGAGGCATTCCACTGTTCAGGAATAAAGACGAAATCTGCTCTAGCATGTGCATCAAGCGCATTTTGTGCGAGCGATTGCATGGACAAGTACCATTGATCGGTGAGATATGGTTCGATAATTTGGTCTGTTCTTGAGCAGCGTGGAATCATGGAAACGTGAGCTTTTGCTTCAATAAGCAAGCCAGCACCATCAAGGTCTGTAAGCATTTTAGCTCTAGCAGTAAATCGCTCGAGCCCGGCATATGCACCTGCCTCATCATTCAGTGTGCCATCAGGGTTTAAGATATTACAGAAAGGCAGATTATGACGTGTAGCGACATCAAAATCAAAGAAATCATGAGCTGGGGTAATTTTAACGCATCCTGTACCGAAATCCTGGACAATATGTTGATCGGCTATGACTGGGATGTTTTTTTGAGTAAGAGGAATACGCACTGTTTTACCAATCCAGGAGGCATATCTTAGATCGTCAGGGTGCACAGCAATGGCAACATCTCCAAACAATGTCTCAGGACGAGTAGTAGCAACATGGAGGGCTAATTCGGGATTATTGGAGCATTCATATCGAAGGGTATATAAGGTTGAAGCCTCTTCTTTGGAGTCAACTTCCAGGTCAGAAACTGCAGATTGGAGTTGAACATCCCAGTTAACAAGCCTTTTCTTTTTTAAAATCAATCCATCACGGTAGAGTTTAACAAATGCTTTAATCACAGCGTCATGATAATCGGAGTCTAGTGTGAATCGTTCCCGATCCCAATCAATCCCACAACCTATTCTTTTTAGTTGAGATAAAATTGAGCCACCGGATTGTTCCTTCCATTCCCATATTTTCTGGATGCGGTCTTCGCGAGAAAGCGTTTTGACATTAATTCCTTGGGATTCCAATTGTCGATCGACGACCATTTGAGTAGCAATACCAGCATGGTCGACACCTACTTGCCAAAGGACTTGCTGACCTTTTTGAGCATGGGACCGCACTTGGATATCAATTAATGTATCCTCAAAAGCGTGTCCCATGTGTAAAGATCCGGTGACATTTGGGGGGGGGATCATGATACAAAAAGGCGAAGTGTTTTCTCTATGAGAAATGTTTGAAAAAACACGATTTTCTACCCAATAATTGGACCAAAATGATTCACGATCGCGATGCTGATATGCTTTATCCATAAATGATGCCTCTAGACTCAATCAGTTGAATTTTATAAACCATCGAGATATTATCACAGTATTGGATTATTGTCTTTTAAAAAAGGATGTTCAGAGTGTATTCAGCCAAGATTATGATTCAAAGCCCTGGAGTCGAATACACTATTTTTCGAGAAAAAACATCGAATGAAGTCGAGTTATCTTCCGATCAAAAAGAATTGATGAAACAGATTCCTTCATCGAAAAAAATAACTATTCAATCTTCGACGAGCATAAAAGAAGATTTTGCAAAAAATGATTTTAACACACTCATATGGATTCAAAGTGCAATAGATGTGATAGCACATACTTTAGAGCATCAGCCAAATAGTATTGATGAATTAGATATTGTGATTGATTTCTCTCAAAACAAAACAGATTACTCTATTCCTATCAATTGGCGACATATTGAAAGATTCTCAAGGTATTTTTCTTATTTATTGATTAAAATAAATTTATTAATTAAAGAATCCAATAGAATGTCTCATTTAAGATTAAACGTGCACATTGGGTATCCATTTAAAAAGGACCTGATCGTGCAATCGGATCAATGGACAATTATACAAGATATATTAGTAAGCATACCTCAATCAATCAGTACACTGAATATAGCGATTGACTCGATTTTACCAGAACCGCACCTATCCTCCTACTCTATGATTATAGACACGCTTTCCCGACTTGGGCAATTGGATAATCTTTATT
>VGTX01000147.1 GCA_016874315.1 Gammaproteobacteria bacterium
ATATACTAACTTATTGTATATGCAATCATAAAGAATATGAACACATTCGAATCTCTTTTTAAAATATCTGCTGGCAATCAAGGCGCGCCGCAAACAGTAAGCACCCCATACTTGGAGCCAGAAACTTGGTATTTGATTGGGGATATCCTTTTAGGAGGAATGGAAGGAACGCTTTGTTACTATGTAGACTGCGAACCTGATTTAGATAGAAAGCTCTCCCTCAGATCTTCGGTATTAACAGGCATTTGCTGTGCAGCCACGTTGAATCAATGCGGTCTAAGCCCTACAGAAATTATGTATCATGCATATTGTAGAGGGCAAGCCGCACTTCCGATTGAAGATCTGTCGGATTAAAAAGAAAACTTATACTCTGGATTTAATTGCGCTGCTACAAGTTCAGGACACACTTGCTGCTCAATAACCACACTATATGCGTGTGAGTCTTCTTTAGGAGAAAATTTACATGATATTTTATGCGCAGCAGAAACAGGAAATCCATACACCACACACACCACACCTGTTGGGTCTAGAATTTCTAACCTACTGATTGCAGGTGACTCCGGATAAGTTGGTCCTCTGACAAATAATTCTAAATATTTTGTTTCAAAAGAAACAGGACCAATATCGTTCCAATCGGATACGCCGTTGATGCTCCCGCCGATACAGCAAGTAATACTCTTTAAATTCAATAAATTCATTTCAATTTATTCCTTCTTCAGTAGAGATCTTGATAAATATCAATATAAAGAGTGCTCCAGCCATTGCGATCACTCATGCCAAGATCAATTTGAACCACTCCGCCCAAGGATAATTGCTCATCCAAAGATAATGTTGAATCATCACTCACAAATGGCCCTCGCGAAGCTGGATGCACCTCACCCTTCAAACTCACTTCCTGAGCGTTCTTAAAAAAAGCCAATCTTAGATCTGGACCCGCGTCTTCATAAATACGGTCACGCCCAAGATTGCGCGGAATATAATAGCGAATACACGTCACTTCACCTCCAGTTATACAGGAGAAGTCGGTAATTTTTAAAATTTTCATAACATGCTTCCCAGTAATTACTAATCAAGAGTTCTATAAAAAATAATATGCATGTACCGATCTGAATCATTCAAAATCACAATTTTATCAGGTTGCAAATCAAGATAGGCTTGCATATGAGCATTTTTAATATCAGGCTGACGACAATAAGCAGTTCCGGCATAATCCTTTATCAAATCAAATTGATATCTACCATCTAAGCTTTCTTTAATTTGGAAAGCACATTCTGCCTCACCACTAGAACCACTCCTAGATAGCTCTGTCACAATTCGACCCAGCTCATAGGAATAACGATCTCCACCACCGCACACCTGCATATATCCAATATCTTTACGCTTCATGCTAGCACTCCTGAGGTCATTCTAAGAACAGATGTATTATCATCATTTTTTAGAATCTCCAATACAGCGTAATGATTACAATCTACAGTCATATAATTTGATACTTTACTTGCATGATTGAGTGTCGTTATAAGAGTTGAATAACGACCTTTCCACCCATATGGCGCACCAACAGAAATTATTGAGCCATTAATAGGTAAATCTTGGAAGTCGGTTGTATCAGTGGTCTTAATAGCAACTCCGTCAATCACCCTTGGCTCATCGATGTTTACATCGTGAAACCAGCTATTTCGGAGTCCTCCTGCAAGGACTGATAATAAATTATTATTGATGTTTTTCACTATACTATCTTGTAAAACAATATGTTGCACATATTACCCGTTTAAAGACAATATTACAATAAATTGACGCTCTAAGCAGACCCATTTAAAAGTTACATCTTTATTAATTACTGCTCATGTGAACTGCACGCCCCTAAAGGGAGCATGCTTCCCCTCAAATATTGTGCATACACTCTCTTCAATCTAAATCAAAGTTATGCGGTTACACAATTATGGTTTCATAATGAAATTATATCTTCATAAAAACAAGCTAAGATTGTACATATGAGCAGTTGGATATAACGCAATGTTCTTTCGAAGCAAGACCCAGTTAGAAGAACCGTTAATAAATTTTGATAACTTTTCCAGTCAACCAAACATTACGATCGGAGACGAAATCATCCCTTCTTTTCAAGGAACAGCTGCACGTATTACAAAATGTCGATCTTCATCCATTTTTTCAAAATTACCTTATAAAACAATCACTCATCTTTGGATTACAAGTTGCTCATCTTTAGAGCGACTTGACCTCTCGTTATATCAAAGTATCACACATCTAGACATCTTAGATTGCTTAACACTTTCAGAAATTATCTTACCAACAACCAACTCTCTAACATTCTTAAGAATTATTCAAACCTCTATCAAAGCTATTGAGCTACACAGCTCCAATCTCAGTACATTAATTCTCGAAGACTGTGGCCAACTCTCACGAGCCTATGGCGTCCTTAGAGATAATAGTCGGTGTATTATTTATAACTGCCCAAATCTTAATGTTCTTGAGCTTACGGCGAATGGTCAAAACATCGATAGAAATTTGCAAAGTGTGCCAACAGGCCCGCAACTCTTACAATTCTCAGCACCAAAAAAAATTCACGATCGATACGAAGTTCTACCAGATAGTGGTTCCATGACAAATATGGATTGTAAAAAAGGCTGTATTATTAGCTGATAAATTTTATTTGAAGAATGAATTTACAGTTATATTATCGTGCTACACCACTCGATTAATCTAAAACTCCACTAACATTCAGTAGATTACCATCATTAACTTATTAATATGTATAGAAAAATCAATAGTCAAGACTGTCAACTTGCTACATTCCGTTTGTTAATGCCAAAAGAATTAGAATCATTAGGCGGCGTATCGCATTAGTGAACTGCACGCCCCTAAAGGGAGCACGCTTCCCATCAAGCAACATCAATAAATTGATCTGGCTTGATTTTCTTTTTTGACGGTTCATCGATCGCTGCACCCTGGACTTTGCCCAAACGCGTCTTACTTCGATCTCCT
>VGTX01000148.1 GCA_016874315.1 Gammaproteobacteria bacterium
GTTTAAATTGATGGACATGAGTCATCTCATGGGTAATGACTGCAGCTAAGTCAATTTGTTCTTTTGAGCCTGTTGGATATAATTCTCTAGAGATATATCCCAGATTCAATATAATAGTTTCTTGAAATGGATTGGGCAGTGCAGCGCCATGCCACGAATCGAAAAATCCTTCTTCATTTGCCATTTGTTCGAATTCTTCAATATCTTGCTGCGTCAATCCAATAATCAATGCTTGTGTTTCTTGAACATGTTTAGGAAGTGAGGGGTGAATATTTTTTAACTGCGAGGTCCATGGTTGAGGAACATAGTAGTGAATGGAATCCATTTGAAAATATTCGTAATGCATATCATGCCATATGAAAGATTTTGCTATGGGATAAAGAGGTGCAGCGCCTAAAATTGAGAAAAATAACCAATATTTATAAGAGAGCTTTAAGCTGTTGAGTCTGAAAAAATTTATACCAATAAGAAGAGGCCATACAAGCGACAAGAAGGTGCTCACTCCTTGATATGGAATGTAGGCACCGAGCAAATAATACAGCAAGATAACAGAAAAAATTGATTTATTATAACGCTGAGCAATGTCTTGAAAAAATAATGCTGGTATTACCCCCAAAAGACCTAAAATCATACCAACTAATAGCGCTGATATAGCAGCAGAGAGATAGAGAGGTAATGGATGAGTGAGCATAGGCATTATCATAAGAAGGATGATTGCTGTAGCTGGTAAAATTAGAATTGCAAGTAAGATTGCGATTTTTTTTAAAAACAACATAAGGTCACGACCTATATAGACATAGATAAGAAGATAAAGGTGAATGATGACATTCACCTTTATGCGTTATGAATACTTAAAACTTAAAATGATGTCTTGCATCCCTATCTGTATCACGATCATCTCGTCTTTCGTGGTCATTTCTGGTGCTTTCACCTAGAGGGCTTGGAATAATAATTCCAAGCAGAATAATTAATGCTGATGTTGCAAAATTTCCACCATTAATACTGTTTAATTCTGTTGAGAAAATTGTTTTCATAACTTTGTTACTCCCTGTTTAGTTAGACCTGCATCCTAATGAAAAAAAATCAGCCTTACAAGCATCTACTCGTATTTTTTATAAAACTTTGAGTAATTCGATCGTGTTTTTGATGGTCTAATGCTCATATATTCGATTTTGCAACATTAAAAAATTCAACTAACTTAATAAGTTGATCGATCGCCCACAACCTCTAACTTCCATTGCAACTTTATTAGAAATAAAAGTTATAAATGACTCAATTGAAATTTATATATGAAAATTAACAAAATGCTTGTCATCACATTTTTATTCTGGTATTTTCAAATCTGTGTAGACGGGGACGGGCTTTAGTATTTTGAATGCTTATAACTGACCCAAAATCCATAACTTAATATTGTTGCAGTGCTTCCTGGCTCAACACTTAAGGTTTAAGAATTGAAATATATTCTTAAGAACTCTGACACTTCAGACACTCCCTAAAGGAGGCTTAAAATGAAAAAAATTTATATTCCCTTAGCTCTTGTTAGCTTCGTTGGACTTGTAACCATCACCTCTTATAATACAATTCAATCTCATGATGTTTCAGTGCATCGCGCATGGTCGAATTTGGACGCAACATTACAAAGAAGATCGGACCTCATTCCTAACCTCGTAGAAACTGTTAAAGCTTATGCTCATCATGAACAAGAAACATTTATACAGGTGACTTTGGCTCGTCAGAAAATTGCATCACTCTCAATTGATGATGAACATAACTCTCCAAATGAAATGCAACAATATGCGCAAGCACAACAAGACCTTTCTCAGTCTTTGCACAAAATGATGCTTATTGTCGAAAATTATCCTGAGCTTAAATCCGATCAGAGCTTCCGCTCATTACAGCATCAGCTTGAAGGCACAGAAAATAGAATTAATGTCGCTCGTCAAGATTTGAATATGCAGGTTGCAGTATTTAATCAATCATTAAAAACTTTCCCTAATAATATTGTTAATAACGTTTTTTTACATATGTCACCAAAAACTGGCTTTAAAGCCGCTCCATATGCAGATACAGTACCAACTGTATCATTCAATTAAAAAAAGCCCCTGTTTCTCTTTGAAATAGGGGCTAATCTATGAGGAGGGACTTCTCATGAAAAACTTTAAACACCTTATTTTACTATTCCTCTCTTTCACATTTGTTTTTGCTGATAACTTTATTAATGTCCAAGATTATGTTCATGACAACGCGAATATATTATCTTCAGAAACTAAAGAGATTTTAAAAACAAAACTCCAATCCCTTGATGCTACTGATTCAACACAACTGGTTGTCGTTACAATTGATAGCTTAGAAGGGCAGCCTATTGAAACAGTCAGCTTCAATATCGCTCAAAAAAATGGAATCGGCTCGAAAACTCATAATAATGGAGTGCTTTATCTTGTCTGCGTTAAAGATAGAGAAATCCGAATTGAAGTCGGTAAAGGCCTAGAATCACGATTAACAGATATGCGCGCTGGGGAAATTATCGATAAAATTATCGTGCCCCATTACGCAAATAATAATTTTGATGAAGGTACTCTTGCTGGAGTTGATTCTATTATTACAACAATTCATGGTGAGTATGGCGCATCACAATCCACTTCTGGTTCTGATTTGAATCTCGTTTATATTCTATCTGTAAGTGGATTGATGTTGTTATGGATTTATGATTCAACTATTCATAACGAACAACTCGCACTTCCAGACGATCGTAGAAAGAAAAAGAATAAATTTTTAGGTTTTGCACCATGGGTAAGAGCTTCATACGCAATACTACTTGGATTTATCTTAGGACATGCATCTCTAGGATTAATACCCAGCGTCATTCCTATGACGGCTTTATATACCTATTCTTTTGCAATCGGCGTGACATTATTATGTGTTATTTTGGCTCGCTCAGTTATCGAGAAGCTATATATCAGTAATTACGCCG
>VGTX01000149.1 GCA_016874315.1 Gammaproteobacteria bacterium
GGAACTCGGCCACAGTTAAAGAATTCCAAGACAATTTGTCCATTCCAACCTGGGTCGATTCGATGAGAAGTTGCATGAACCATAAGCCCTAAACGAGCAAGGGAAGAGCGACCATCTAACCAAGCAATATATGATCGACTCAAAGAAATGGACTGCAATGTCACCCCCAAAATTAACTCACCTGGATGAATAATCAACCGCTCTCCGTAAGGAACCTCAATGGGCGCACTCATGAGCTGATCGAGGCTTGCACTAAGTTCACTAGTAGGCGCTGCTAAATCGATAAATGGAATACGGTGACCAGAAAATACTCGAAACTGCTGTCCGAGCTGTAAATCAATGGCCACACCTTGGACATCTTCAAGTGGAACATTTGGAGTAATAAGAATATCCTGGGATAAGATAGCTTTTTTAATATCGTGGTCTGAGAGTCTCATAGTACACAAGTTAGGAAACAGAACATGGGAGACATGGTATCATAGAGCCAAGGGTTTCCTCAAATGTTCTCAATGGCATTTTTTTGAACAGGATTTGTTTCCTCCGGCCAGTATCACCTTTCATTAGCAAGGTATTGGATAATGGCCATTTAAATTGAGAAGCGAGATATTTCAACAGCATACGGTTAGCCTGCCCCTCTATTGGTTGAGACTCTATATGCACTTTTAGAACATATCGGTCATCTGCGGTCTTGATAATGGCTTCAATTGCATTATGAGCAGCACGCGTTGTAATTTGGATGAAGACTTCTATTCCCTGAGATGTTTCACGATAGCATGTTGTTGGAAAATTAGTCATTTTTGACAGTATTGTAATGCACGTGAAAAACAAGCCCCATAATTACACAAGTCACCAATAGGCTTAATACGATCTTTGCAAACATCCATGATTCAAATGAGCATATTTGAATAAAAAGGATATTTAATGCGCTTGCTGATAGAAATACGCATCCAAGTCGATTCATCAACCATATTGTTTTCGATCCACCAATCTGATCGATTTTTAGATTTTTAATAAATTCTCTTCCGATTGGCGATGAATGTGCGAAAGAAAGTGCACCAAAAATCGCATAAATCACACTCGCTTTATACTGAAGGAAGCGTAAATCTGCGAAAGCTAATGTGAGTGCACCTGATAATAGAATCGGTGCGAGTCTTGACCAGAAGCGATAAAATGGAAAAATTCCCTCTCGTATCCAATGTGAAAAAAAGATAATTGATTCAGTGAATAACAAAACACTGACGGCTATATTGACACCCAGAATATAATAAACCATTAAAAATAATGTCAGAGAAGCAAGATCGTCCATTTTATATACCTTAGTATCAGATTATAAAATTATATCAGATGAGTTTTACTCTGTGAATGATCGTCACTTTCTTTAAAATATCTCGCTAAACATTATTAACGAGATCTTAGAGTGAGTTATATTTTTTAAAGCCTTTGCGTATGGGTAGCCTGCTTCTGTTGAGTGTGGTCATTCACTCCGGAATATATCAAAGAGCGATTGGGGTGAATAAACGCATAGTCCTCTTCTGTGGCTAATGATTTTTCAATATCTGCAGAAAGCTTAGATCGATCGCGACTTAGTTCAAAGACCGCTGCGGGACAGTGATGTTGAGCCGCCCAATCAATGACGTTTGGCTTTTGACGCAGCATAATTTTTACAATATTTGGAGTAAAGAGAAGAGGCACGATATTGTGATATTTTGAATTCTCCACGGACATTCGAATACTTCTCATCAGACGCCATGGAGTCATTTCATAGCGCATAATCTCTTTAATCACCTCAGAATGGCCGTGCATAATTGCCATATCAAGGGCTGTATGAAAGTCCTTGTCACATCGATTAACATTAGATCCGTTTTTTAAGAGCTCTCGGCATGTATACCAATCGCCCTCTTGGGCAGCTTGCATAAGAGATGGTGCATCATTACAGACACGTTTGCTTTGAATAGACTGTAACAGTCGAGATAAAATATTCTTTAAAAATATCGCCATCAGGCATATTGTAATCATAATTGTTTCTTTGATCTGCCAATCTTCATAAGCCAACATCCAAGCTGTTTTTCCTTGATGATTGACAAGACTCAGATCGGCTCCAGCATCAATAAACAGCTTTACAGCATCCTTTTCGCGATTCATGATTGCCAACATTATCGCTGTATTCCCTTCCTTATCTCGTAGGTTGGGATTTGCACCTCCAGCGATAAGCGCTTTTATCAGATCAGTTTTTTCAAAACGGACAGCGCATATGATAGCTGCTTGTCCATAATGATTCGATCCATCCAGGTGAGCACCTGCATCGATAAGAGAGTTTACACAAGCGAGATGGTTATTTTCTATCGCTCTCAGTAAAAGAGTTCTGCCTTCTTCATAATCTTTATAATCAGGACTGACTCCCTGACTCATTAAAATACTTAATGCTTTTGCATAGCCCAGCTTAGCACAGAGCACGGCAAGCTGTTCTTTTTTAAATTCACCAAGAACTGCAGGGTATTTTAATAAATATGCACACAAGACAGTTTGTGTGCATAGGATATTATGAAGATTTGGGGACCGGAATATGCTGTGAAGAATCTCATGCATATAATCCAAGTGACAATAATGCTCATTAATATTGTTCTGATACTGGACATATCGACTATATGCTTCAATCATGGATTTTTTTGATGGCAGAGTTTGCGTAAAACTTGGCTCTAAACCAGCTATAAGTGAATTACGCATAGTCGCGGTAGAAGCTGTGCTATCATGCCATGCCAATACAGTCTCTAAATGAGCCCGATCTATAAACGGACCATTTGCAACCATTGACTGAAGAATTTCTTCCTCAGTTTTTAGAGTTTCTGGTTTAATCAACTCAGTCTGTGTATGCTCTCTTTGTTCAAGAGCATATTGCTCATTCAAAAAAATAACGATTGTATTTTTATCATCTTTTCCTATAGTCAGACGATTAT
>VGTX01000150.1 GCA_016874315.1 Gammaproteobacteria bacterium
TGAAAAAACAAATGCTCAGCCTGCCGGTACTCTTTTGCGAAATCAGTTATGCCCGTGTGGTTCAAATAAAAAATTTAAACATTGTTGTGGCGTCCTTAAGTAGGATATCTGAATTTGATTCGGCATGTGTAAGAGTATTGCTTGCACATGCTATTCAAAAAATGCGAACACTCCGTAATATTTTGTAATTTTATATCCTATATAGTGTGTAACATAATTTTGTTACTGCACTTCTTATGGAATATCTTGCACAGCCCTCTTCTGTTTCAATTAAGAAAATTAAAAGATTTTTAAAACAATTAGAGGATTATCCTGGTATAAATTTAAAAAAATTAACAGAATGTGAAAAAGCATTAGACGGGATTGACGGCGAAATCATTGGAGGGGACACTCTAAATAATTTGAATACATTTTATCAAGATGAAATTCAGCCATTGATAAAGCGCAATCTCAATACTCAATCTTTCGAGAATTTTTTGAAGCAAGATAGCAGCGCATTAACACTTCAACTCGAGTATTATAATTCATTATCCGGTTTTATGAGTTGCGATTTAAGTAAACAGACTTACAAAGAAAGTATTGCAAGATTCTGTAAAAACTCAGAAAAAAATAACCAAACGGCACTCGCCTCTATCGAATCACTCCTGACGACTACCGGATATTCAAAATATGAGCGCGCAGCCGCGCTGCGATATTTAGCGATGATTTATATGATGCATGAGGTTAATCCAATGCAATCAGGTAATTATCATAACATTTTTGTTGATAACTCAGCGAATGTTAACACATTAAATAGGGCTCTTGGATTAACAACAGAAATATCAGAGCTGATTGTCAATCTCGATCGTGCGGATAAACAAGCCTTAGCAGATGCACTTAGCAATCTAAAGACAGGTGTGAAAAATAAAGGACGCTTTCTGCAAAAAGAAAAACATAGGTTATTGAAAAACATAACTCATAAAACAAACCAATGGCAGAGGTTAAGTTTTTATTCGTATCTATTTAATAAGCCTGTCGATAATAAAAGAAATGATCAATTGCTTAACTGTACACGATATACGGTATCTAGATGTATTGAAGAGTTAAGCAATAATATAGGTCAAGATCGAGATGTTTTCTTGAAGACAGTTAAAGAAAAAAAATTTAGACGAACTCAATGGCTTATCAGATATAATCAACTTTCTCCCAGGTCTAGGCTCATACATGCAGTTGCATTCTTTCTGCAAGTTTTATTGGTAAGAATAGAGAATTTTCTTTTACCACAAGAAGTTGCCACATGGAAAAAACCAATCATTCAAAGTGGTCGAATTCAAAAAGGTTATGAGGAATTTCAAAACTCTATTAACGTATTGACAAAAAAATCTCCTTCATAGACCTCATCTATCTTAAATCATGGAGAATTTGTTGGATTCTGATACAATAACAGCAGATAATTCACGTATTTACGATTTTAGATGAAGCATATACAACATTTTATTGAACATGTATTAGAAATGGCCGGTTTGAGCTTGGCCATTTTGTTAATTTACTGGATAGCTTTAATTGCTCTGGCTCGACTTGTGAAACGGTTTCAATCGCGGCAAGATCTTGTTGCTCAATGCTTTGTAAGAAGCTCTCCGTTTCTCAAGGTGTTTTGTCATCTTATGATGGTCAGTTTATTAGTCCAAATATTCATTGGAGATTTTGGTGAGTTTCTTCCATTTCACACCAAAAATATTATTCAAGTCTCCCTGATCGGAATCATCACTGGAATCTTATTTGTTAGCGTTGGAGCTATGGAAGAGCATTTCATCATGCAGCAATCTTCAAAATTTGATGTCACTGCAGTCCAAACGTTCACAAAGCTCGCGAGATTCTCCCTGATGGTTATTGCAGTGCTCGTTTTATTGCCTGCAATGGGTATTGAAACTTCTGGAATTCTTACACTCGGTGCTGCAAGCTCTGTTGTGTTAGGATTGGCTTCCCGTGATTGGCTCTCTAATTTTTTTGGAGGAGTCATGATTTTTGTGGATAAGCCTTTTGGTGTCGGTGATTGGATTAAATGCTCAGAAAAAGGAATTGAAGGGTTTGTGGTCAGTATCGGTTGGAGATTAACTTGTATTCGAACATTCGAACGTCGTCCCCTCTATGTCCCAAATTCATTTTTTGCTCAAACACCAATTGAAAATCCATCACGTATGGAAAATAGACGCATCAAGCACTCGATCCATTTACCATATAAGGATTCTAAAAAAATTCCAATTATTCTCGATCATATCCGTGCAATGTTGCGTAGCTCGCCTGATGTCGATCAGACGAAGCCAATTTTTGTTCATGTTACACAACTCGCAAGTTCTGCGGTCGAATGTTTAGTTTATTGCTTCACCACATATACTGATTGGGAGCGATTTTTACAAACTCAACAAAATGTGATGCTTGGAATTCTCAAAATTATCGAAGAGCATGGCGCAACATACGGTATTCCAGTTTCTCAAGTTTTAATTGAACATATCGAATCCTAATGCTGTTATACAATAAGGGATATAATGTTTACATTGGCTGTCAAAGCTACGGTCGGATCGCATTCGGAATGGATGCATGAAGTTTTGCAAACTGCGACACATATC
Source organism: Gammaproteobacteria bacterium (assembly GCA_016874315.1). GTDB lineage: Bacteria > Pseudomonadota > Gammaproteobacteria > Berkiellales > Berkiellaceae > LLD-282. Next base: position 2,607 of record VGTX01000150.1, read on the forward strand.
GAATATGGTTCGTTGTGGGGCTGTCTAAAGTTTGCAAATCTTTATGCCCAATCCTACTGGTATGGTGAACTGCACGCCCCTAAAGGGAGCATGCTTCCCATCAAGCAACATCAATAAATTGATCGTGCTTGATTTTCTTTTTTGACGGTTCATCGATCGCTGCACCCTGGACTTTGCCCAAACGCGTCTTACTTCGATCTCCTCGCCCTCTATCAGCCAGAAGTTTTGGTGGAACCAACACTCCTTTTGCTGACAACTCCGTTCCAGAGTCTAAGATTAAGTTGATTGCTCTTTTCTTGATCACCTTCGCTGCATTTTTATCTGCATGGTCAG
>VGTX01000151.1 GCA_016874315.1 Gammaproteobacteria bacterium
TGCAATCGCACTGTATCGATAACTTCAACATCAGTTTCCGCTAACGTGCCTTCTTGCAGTTTTTTCACGACGACATCGAAATATCGGTCGCGAGTTTTATCAATATTTTTATGATAGAAATATGCTTTTATTTGAAGGAAAGCTTTAACGTGGGTAATGTTGACTTTGCGAAAGGACATGCAAACACACTCTTTTGGGATATATCATGATTTCTCATAGTATATCCCGAAATGTGTATATTTATCAATATAGTTGGCTATTTCTGACTTGGTTTTTTGTGCGCAGAATCTACTTCCGGGCTCTCTTTTTTATCACTAAATGTCATAGATTTTGCAAATACTCCATCAAATGTATTTAGTACAGGATCGTCTTGCTCATGATATTGCACTAAAAACTGATGAGTATTTTTTTGAATCAGGTCACATAATTCAGTGCTAAAAATCTTATTCTGACCACAATCAATAATACACTGCTGCATCATACTGGTCGCTAAATAATAAAGTCTAATAATTGCAATACTCTCCGAAGACTTCCATGCTTCTGATGCTAAGGCATGACAGATATCAGTTGCCCACTGCATTAACCTCACACGCCAAGGAATATCCGCATCTGTTGCAAACCCAATTAATCGACTACGCAATGCATGCCTCGAAATATTGCAAGATACTCTATTATTCAAGTTTTCACCATCAACATCTGTTTTAAGGCCAGCTAATTGGGTACGCAAAGAATTTGCTGGATTTTTTCGAGTTACAATTTCCTCCAATATATCAAATGCAGGTAGAGTTTCTGCATTATTATCACAAAGAATTTTCAGAATTTTTGTATATCTATCAGCCAAAAAAGATTTCTTAAAGCCGCAATATAATACATCGAAAAAAGATGAGCGCTTGTTATTATCGCTGATTCTCTCTATATAAATCTTTAAACATCTTGATAGTTGGTTATATGCGTTTAGATTTCGTTTACAAACTCGATGGTCTTGGGTATATTTTTGTACTATGTTATTGACATGGCTATAAGGACAATTGATTGCTTGCCACACTATGCAATAACTCATAGCTAACGTTTGAGCGCACATGCCACGTTTTGGATTATTTTCATGATCGGCCAACAACACACTTAATGTATCTACATATTGGTCATCAAACGATGCAAACCATGCTAGTGAATGATGCAGATCGGAATCTTCCCTTGCATATTTCAAATCAGCTTTACGCGCTCCATTCCACCCCTCATATAAAAATGACCATATTTTTATACTTAACCATTCAAATTCATTTTTTGAATGCATAGCATATGCTAACCACGATAAAAGATACGTTGCATAGCTTGCATCTAGAGTCAATCCTACCATCTCTTCATTTTCTGCTTTTATAGCATTGACGAAAATTGTTCGATAGAATCGACTATAATCAACAACTCGATGAAAAAGATTTAGATCTCGCTTTTTAAGATCTAAGCGAGATAGCACTTCAGCAGATTGGTCTTTTTTCGTAACGGAAATAAGATATTGTAAATTACCATCTGAAGCGGTGTTTTTTGTTGCTTCATCAAAGAAAAGTTCAAAAAATGGTTTTGGTTCAGTATATTTTTGATTACTATATGTCATTTTTTGAACCAAATCGAGTTGCTCTTCAGAAATCATACAGAGCTGACCAATGATTTCTTTTTGACTATTAGAAAGATTGTCGCGCCGATCTAGATATGCTAAGATTTTTTCCCTCAACTCTTCCAGTTTTTCTCGATGATTATTTGAAATTGCTGTGCAGCCTGCTTGAATAAGATCGATTCTATTTTTATCTAATAAATCAAATAATGCAGATCCTTCACATAGCAAATTACAATCAAACTGAATATACGAGACATAATGCGCCGTACTCATACCATGCTCATCATTCATGCAATCAGAAAGGAATTTTTTTCGCCACACGCTGATCATGACATTTTGTCCATGCGCTTCTAGAGTAAAAAGTTTTATTTTCCCTAAAAATTCTCTTGCAAAAGCATGTGATCCGCACTCACTCAATATCTGGTAATAATTCCACGCTTCTTGTGCAAGTGATTCGAGGTCATCTACGCCTTTTTCTAAACACTCTGTATAAAAATGCTCTATTAAGAATAAAAATTCGCAATTACGATATGCAATATCCTGTAAAGATTTTTTATGAATCTTTTTACACTGTTTCTTAATAAAAGAAGAGTTTCTGACAATATCTTTTAGTTTCAGATCGGAGGTTGAAACGATTACGCGTATAATAGCTGCCAATAACCCATCCATACCTTTAGAGTTATATTCTAAAAAACTCAGAATTTTTTCTACAACAGCATAATATTTACCATCACGTTTACTCAATATTACTTTTAAAGTTTCAGCTAATATGGAGTTTTTTTGTGCGTTTTTATCTTCTAGTGATAATGAATTCAATTTCAAATTTTTATTCGTGTCATATATCATGTCGATAAGAATAGCTAATGTGTCGACCCAACCTCTCTCAGCAGCAATCATTGTAAGTGACTCTTCTTTCGTTGAGTGCAATGATGTGAGATATGGTAAATAATCTATGAGCACACTTTTCGCTTCATCATCAGACGACGCCAAGCAAATAGAATCAATCAATAAATTTTTCATTTTAGGGAATCTTTCCATGAAAAACCCTAAACACTGCTCTCTTTCCCAAAGATTTAGCAAATAGTTAGCTCTAGGATGATGTTTGTTTAGAAGAGCTCTTTCGAAAAAGTCAGTCGTTGTTCGGAAGGAAGATTTTTCATTTTCGACTAATATTGCAACAACCTTGACACACTCTTCTGGTTTCATCTTTATTAAAGACTGATAACAATTATCCTTCACTTTTGGTATACAAGAATCAATTGAACGCTGGGACTTATTGGCAAATGTTATTATTTTAGAAAGAACGTC
>VGTX01000152.1 GCA_016874315.1 Gammaproteobacteria bacterium
TCATTTGCAATTCTTTCTTGTAAACAGACGCTGGCACATAACCAGTTCCTTTACGAACAAAGAAACGACCGGAGAAAACGCGATCTGAAGTAATTGTCGCAATAACGAATTCAGGATTAATAATGCGCACATCAGCTGGATATTCAAACGAACCAGCAGTCACAACACATGGACCCTGGAATGAGAATGAAATCCAAGCTTCTGATAAAGCACCTAGATCAATTCGAATTGACTTGAAGTTCATGAGGATATTGATAACATCTTCATATACTCCAGACAATGCTGTGAACTCATGCTCAACCCCATCAATCTCAACTTCAGTCACAGCCGAGCCGACTAGAGATGAAATCAAAATCCGACGCAAAGCGGTTCCAATTGTATAGCCAAAACCACGCTCTAAAGGCTCAAGAACAACACGAGATGCGAACTCGCCTTGTTTCTCAATTTTAATATCCTTTGGTTTTAATAAATTCAAATGCATGTTCATTTTCGAGAGATCCCCCTGAGCTGTGATTCGCTATTACTTCGAATACAATTCAATGATTAAGTTTTCGTTTATGTTTTGAGGAAGCTGATCGCGATCTGGAAGATGGCTTACTTCAACCTGGAATGATGCATGGTCAATTTTTAACCATTCATTTGCAGCAACATCGCCTTGGTCATGGTGTGCAGACATAGCATTAAGAATACGAGTCTGTGCACGAGCTTTTTCGCGAACTTGGACAATCGATCCAGGGGTCACGGAATAAGATGGGCAGTCAACAACGTGAAATTCTTTACCTGGAGCACAAACAGTGATTGCACGGTGTGCAACTAATTGTTTAGCTTCAGCCATAGTAGCGGCAAAGCCAGCTCTATAAACAATATTCACAAGACGTGTTTCAAGAAGTTGCAACAAATTCAAGCTTGTTTGGCCTTTCATTTGCGCTGCTTTTTCAAAAAGTCTATGAAATTGGTGCTCTTTAATGTTTCCATAAATGAGACGAACTTTTTGTTTTTCTGCAAGCATCACAGAGTAATCTGAGTTTTTCTTACGATTGACTCCATGTTGTCCTGGAGGATTGCCATTACGTGCTTTAGTTGTTAAAGCAACAGTTTTGATACCGGAAATCGTCAAGTCGCGATATTTACGCGCATGACGGCAACGAGGTTTTCTTGATGATGATAATTTAGCCATAATCGTTCTCTAAGCCTCTAGAAATTATTGACGACGTTCGCTTGGACCATCAGTTCCATTAAATGGAACGCCAGTCACATCAGCGATTGAAATAACTTTAATTACAGAACATGCTGCTCGCAATGCTGCATCACGTCCAGGACCTGCACCCCAAACGCGCACTTCACCTGTTTCTACTTTAAACAGATCTTTTGCTGCTTGGCAGGCCTTTGTTGCAGCGACTTGAGCTGCATATGGTGTGCTTTTTTTGGAGCTTTTGTAATTACATGTTCCAGCTGACTCACGTGTCAATGTATTTCCCTTCGGATCGGTCACTGTCACTTTTGTATTATTGAATGTTGCACGAATACAAACGCGTACATGGTCAACAACTCGTTTTACTTTGGATGCCATATCTTATCCCTTCTCTTATTTTTTCTTATCTTTATTGAAATCAACAAGAACACGCTTGCTACCACGGTGGCGCTTACATGTTTTTGCATTAGTCCGCGTTCTTGCGCGAACAGGAAGTCCCATCAAGTGACGAAGTCCTCGATAGGTGCGGCGATCAATTAATTTTTTCTTTTCAAGTTTCAAGAGGTTTCGTAGCTCCCCTTCAACAGTATACTGTTCAACAGCCTGTGAAAGAGCCTTGACTTGCTCATCGGTAAGATCGATTGTTTTTGTTAATAAATCGATTCCCGTTGCATGGCAAATTTCCAATGCACGTGTTGTACCGATTCCAAAAATATCAGTCAGTGAAATTGGGACACGCTTACGCAAACGCAAACTAACCCCTTGAATACGAACTTCTCTTTGTGCCATTTTTATCCATCCTTACCTATTATGTGCACTTACCTTGGCGCTGTTTATGCCGAGGATTTTTCTTACAGAGGATAAAAACAACACCTCTGCGACGCACCACTTTACACGATCCACAGATCTTTTTGACAGATGATCGAACTTTCATTTTTAAAACAACCTCTACACTTCTTAGTCGTGCAATTAAAAACCTTTAGGTTAATAACGCACTCTTTTTTGGTTGATAACGTTTAAGAACACTTTCATATTGTGCGGAAAATAACTGAGCCTGAACTTGAGTAAAAAAGTCCATGACAACAACCACAACAATTAATAAAGTCGTTCCACCAAAGGAAAAAGGAATCGTTCCAAAATAACTGAGTAACTCAGGCATTAAGGAAACAATCGTGATATACAAAGCTCCCAAGGCAGTTAATCGCGTCATAATCAAACTGATATAATGCGCCGTATTAGCTCCTGGTCGAACACCTTGAATCACGCCTCCTGATTTTTTCAAATTTTCTGCAATTTCACTTGGATTGTAGAAGACTGCAGCATAGCAAAATGAAAAAAACATAATTGCGACAGAGAATAATACCATAAAAAGCATCTTTCCGGAAGAGAGATTTTCTTGAAAGAATTGGATTAGCCAATGGGACTGTGACACTTGAAACCACTGAGCAATAGTCATTGGGGCTAACACTGCGTTCGATGCAAAAATACAAGGAGTTACACCCACCATATTTACTTTTAAAGGTAAATCTGTGCGCTGTTGACTCGTTACTGCATGTGACGCATAACCGTGTTGCTTTCTAACATAATAAACAGGGATTTTTCGCTGCGCGCGCTCAACAAAAACAATTCCATAAAGTGCAAAAAATAGCACTCCAATTGAAATTAAGAATGTTAAAGGGGACATGAGTCCATAGCGCAAGTTTTCAAGAGACTGCC
>VGTX01000153.1 GCA_016874315.1 Gammaproteobacteria bacterium
TTTATTGATGTTGCTTGATGGGAAGCATGCTCCCTTTAGGGGCGTGCAGTTCACGGGTTATTTTTTTAAGAGAAAGGGAGCAATAATCGCAACAAAACCGCAGCCAAGGAGAAAGGCATCTCTAATAGCTACATAACTTGGTGCAAGTGTTGCATCTGCTCTTTTAATTTCTTTATTTTGATAATTTACACGATAGACAGGTGCATCATGGAAGGCATTTATAAGGAGTGACTCACCGTTATCATATGTAAAAATAAAGTTGCGTTTGACCTGATCTTTCGCTAGAAGTTTAGGCTCAGTTATTCCACCTGAAATAATATAAAGGTTCTGTGTAACTTCTTTCATAGATGATGCCCCGTAAATTTACTCACAATGAAAATTGCTCCAATCGATGTTGCCATGCCGCCTAATAGTGCGCATGCACGAGCACCAAGTAATAGCCCAGATTCTAGGTATGAGTAATGATTACCTTGCAAATAAACATGACGCACTTCTTCAGCATAATACGATTTAGAAAATAAGGACGTTTTTACTGAGCCTTGTTTGAACGAATAGCGCACATCTCCAAACCATGTGACACCAGCATAAGTTGGTTCGGTTGCATAATAACTTAAGCCGCCATGAATATGCGACATTAAAGTAAGGGGGCGAATAGACACAGAATATTCCAATATCTAATGAATTTGTAGAAATATAACAAATAATTCCTTTAAATGTCAATGAATTATTGGTAATTGTTCATATCATTCCGATTTCAGCACAGACTAATGATATAGTGTTTTTGCGGAGTTACCATCAGACATATGTACTTTTTCAGCTATTGAATGATGAGATTCTCGTTGTTGAGTGATTGCATGATAATGTTTTAGCCAAAACTCAAAAAGATAATCATATTTTTGAAGATCTGTATGTTCCGATACTTCTAAGAAATTGTGAGTAATTTCACCACCATAGAGCTGACCTCGCAGCGATGCTGATAATCGTTTTTCTTGTTCGACTAATGTCAGCGCCTCGTGTCGATGTTTATCATCATGAATGAAAAAGTATTCTGTAAAATTAGGGGCAATACATCGAATTGTATGGTGCCATGATTCAAAATTTGGATTATTTATGATATGGCGCGGATGTGAAAGGCAGCTTTGAATTTTTGTAATAATTGTATGATCATCATGAGGAATGCGATTAAGCATAAGAGTGGAAATATTACAGAAAAATTCAATAAAATACTCCCAAATCCAGGATGAAAAAATTGTAATATTATTAGTCATTGCACAATGCAATTGCCAAGAGGTAAAGAAATATTTTTCGGCATAAAGTAATGAGGCTTTATAGCTAATTTTTTCATGGCGCAAAAAATGCCGAATTTGATGAGCTGTCATCTTTGCAAGATCTTGTGCTTCTACAGATGTAATATGATTCTTTTCTTTCAATTTATTAATAATATGTTGCATTTTTATAGTAAACAACGTCATATCATGCAGTTTGGTAATATGATCGAGCAGCTTGATGGATGGGCGTTCACTGAGTAAATACATAAATGATAATGATATTGGAATTTTATTTTTTTCACAGTACGCAACTATCGAGTTTAGTGATATATTTTGTTTCAGATCAAATAAGTTATAATCATCAAGCTTCGCATAACTATGGTGAGGAAGCATTTGCGTGATAATACGTGTACGTGTTTGCTGCACAGCCTGTTCAAGTGAAATCGGCATATTATTTAGAGTGCCGACCATGCGACAGTGATAGCACTCTGTGACATGATTTTGAAATATAAAAATTCTTTTTTGAATGACTTCACATGCCTCTAAAAAATCCGTGAGAACATGATTAGCAAACATTTGCTGCTCATGCTCTGAAAATGTCAATCGAATACTGGGAGGAATCATTGGATAAATAAGGGCTTGTATTAAAAAGCTACAGTTTTCTTTTGTATCGGGTTTGGATGCCAATTCATGATTATCTATAATGACCCTATCTAGAATTTCTAATAAGTGCTTGCCAAATACATAAAGTAAAAATGACTCTAATGTTCGATAATCAAAAGATAATTCGCTTGCAGATGCAAGAGAATAGCTGATAAAGAATCTCGGGCTTAAAATTTGAATTTGCTTTAAAATCGAAATAGCAGACTCTTCCATATGTGTTTGAAAAGAGGTGTTATAAAACATCGCAAGATTTCACAATATCGACCGACTTACTATTAGAATAAGGCATTTTAAAAAAAATAATCTAATAAATTTGTTCTCTGTAATATAAAAGCTCGATTATATACTCCAATTGGTTTTCTGAAATTGATTTGTATCTTCAATCCATAGGCTAATTTTCTTAAAAGAAAGTGGAACAATTGGACGCTCTGGTTGATATAAAAGACTAATAATCCATTCATACCATAAAGCCCAAATAGGATGATGCGCCGGTGGTGTTGATGATATACCACATTTTTGACAAACTTCGGACCATTCTTGCATGAGATTGGTAATAAGATGGGGTTTACGAGTTGCTCTATTTTCTAACTCCAGAGCGCATTGAGTCCATAATGGTACACGCTGCAGAAGAGCAGCATTGATATGTATAAGGAACGATCCGGTACAAAGCGCATTCATGCCAGAGCTAACCATGGCTGGAAGTGTATTTTTTGAGTAAGCAATCCCTGCAATTTTTTTTCGAGATTCGATTAGAGTATGCAAGCTCTTGGAGTGATTTTTCAGATATGTAAGGAAATTTTTTTCTAATACACTTCGATCTTGCAACGACTCTAGTGGTTTAAAATTTTCATTTAGTAAAATTGAACCAAGCACATACGCAATGCATTCACTCGATCGTGCTGTGAGAGGGAGTGATTTATTTTTTAATATGCTTTGCGTGTAGTC
>VGTX01000154.1 GCA_016874315.1 Gammaproteobacteria bacterium
CAACTGTATTGAAACAATATATGCAAAAGGAGTCGATGACTATTGAGAGTGAGCCAAATGAGCAGAGTGAATCACCTTCTTCAACACGATGTAGAATTAAGAAATAGTCTAGCTATATTTGGACGCATTGGAATTGAAAAAATCTTTATACTAAAGATATGATATAATTTTTTTAGAGGATATATATTTATTCTCGTGCTTGAGCCGTTCATAATCTGGACAGCCCTGGTGATAAGGATATCATAATATATGCGTTTTTCTGATTTGATGAGTTATCAAGAGCTTGTTGTTTTAACAGCTTATACCGCACGCCATAACCCGCAAAAAGGGTTTCCTGGCGCCGCTTGTCAGGCAATTATAAAATCTTGTGATAATGATTGCGTCTTTTTTCAACTCTTACGTCATTACACTCCATTTGGCTCGGTATTTCATCGGTTATTTGTCAGAGGTTTAACAAATGCACGTATTGAGCTATTGAACAAAGGAGCTCATCTTTCTGACGTATTACAAGAATATCCTCAAATATCACTCCAAAGTTCTTATCATCGTGTACAAGAGTATGCGCGATATATTTCTCTTGATGAAGACAGCCAGATGACTTTTGACGAGGCTCTCAATCAAATACAGGATGAGTATCACCATAATCCCTTCTGGCAAGAATATATCGGCTCGGATGAATATGATGATAATCTATTAACTAAATTTGCTTTATTAGAAAGTTATATCTTGGCATGGCGTACCTTGGCTCAATACCCAGAGTATAATTTTCTGTGTAATAATTTTGTGTACATCGTTTCCCGTATTCAAAAATCAAAGGAGCCAACTAAGCGTTTTTTTGATTTGTTAAGGGCTATAAATTATTACCTTCCTCTTGCATCAATAGAGCTCTGCACTCATCAAGAAATCTTTTTAACATGCCATATTGTTATGGACTGCCTCTTTGAAAGAATATCTTTTTTAATTGATGACTTGCATCTGAATATTCCAAAATCTGTTGAATTTGTTGCCGGTGCTCAAATCATGAGTGCTTTGCTGAATGATTATATTTCAATAAATAATCATCGATATGTCCCATCAAATTGGCTCTATCGCTATGCGGTGGATATTATTAAAGATCATAATATCACAAGTGGCATCGACCCAATATTGCGATTGCTCGAAGATAGTCAACTCTCATTGAATCATTTTGAATTAATTTCGGCCGTCTTAATATCCCAAGATCGAGAATTCTTAGATATTGATTTTAAAAATAAAAGTATAATCGCTCTAGGGTGGAGATTTTTAGAGGCAGAGTACGATAGGGGGTGTGGCGTTATATGTTCTTTAGAGACCATTCATACTGATATTCCTCATGGTAGAAATATCTCTGCCGCAATATCACTATATGAGCATACAGTGCCTTATTGTCGATACGCTGATGATTATCCTGAGGTTCAAGACCGACTCTATAATAGATTAATCAAGTATCGTAAAAAAGACTCTCGGTTGCCTTCAAATTGTTTAGTAGCATCCGATCGTGTTTTGAAAAAAATCGTGAGTCGAGGTATACGATACGAAGACCCTGTGGATTTTGCAGTATGTTGTGTATTATATGATTATCCATTTACCCTCAGTTTGTTAAAAAATTATTTAATTCACGCTATAGTGTATGAAAAAAAACTTATTAATTATGTCTGGAAAGACCATTTTCGCGATATTTTTCGAGAGGTTTTTTTATCATCTGATAATTTTAGAGAGATAATGAATTTGCCTTGTGATGATGGATATACAATGATTCATCATGCAGTATTACAGTCTGATGAGATCTTATTTAATAAGCTTTGGTTTGCAGGCAATATCGATCCAAATATCCTCAGTCGAGATGGAAAAAGTGTGTTAAATTTTGCTATCAATTCGAAAAATATAGAGTTTATAAGGTTAATATTGCGTGATTCACGGTTTACGCATTACTCGAATCTTCAAAATATTATACAGGGCATTATTGAGTGTCGCTGCGCAGAAACATTAATTTTATTGCTCTCCAAAATTACAATCCCTGATTCTATAGAACATAATCATATTCGATACGATCTGAGAATAATCAGCTGTATTTTTCATAAAAATGCCCCTCTTGCGTCCACGATGATGCCACTTTCCGCTGAAAGTGTGCGTGCAATTTTGCTCGTGCTTCTTTTAGGATTTGAAAAAAGAACATTATGGTTTCATATTTCTCGACATCAAGATAGTGCAAATATTATTGAAGCTCTTCGTTCGTACAATATTCAATCAACCGATCGTTTGCAACCATTACAATGGACAAGAGAAGAAATTCAGATACTGCAACAATTTTCTAATTTGAGCACTCACTTTGCAGGTGAGCGCGATATCACATTAAGAAATAGTTCAAAACCGATCTTATTTTCAAATCACAGATCGCCCTTTCAACCGATTGAACATTTCAAATATTCGCCATGCTAGTGAATGAGTGTTATCGTATGATATTGATTTCAATTGACTAATGTATTATCATTGCGATTTTAAATATCAGGTCTCATAAAATATGATGCCTGTAATTCGATACAATTTTTTTAGTAAGATGAAGAGAAAGTGTTTGATATTTCTCTATCACTCTTTATCTGACATGTCAAAATATGCGAATTTTGAGCAAAATGCATGCGCAACCGCGCTTCTTCCAGAGGCGGGTCAATCAAGCTCTCGGCTTTTGGCCGATATTTTTATTGATTGATTAATTTGTTTTGCAGAAGGCGGTGTTCTTTGATGCTGAATGTAACTCTTGACCACCTCTAAACTCGCTCCACCCACGGACACAACACA
>VGTX01000155.1 GCA_016874315.1 Gammaproteobacteria bacterium
ATCTGTAAAAATAATCTTTTTGTTTGTAGGAAATCCGAGTTTTTGATTTTCTGTCATGAGTTCGCAAAATTCATTGATATGATTATGATTGAGTTGATTCAACAAATAATCACAGAGTTTATTGGGCAAAAAAGAAACAATCTTTCTTTTCAGATCAAGAGAATAATTCTCCGGAAAAAGCACATCCGTTCGTAGACCATTCCAATGTGAAATTTGTTGTACAATCACATTTTTCAAAAGAGACTGGATATCCAGTGTATTATCACAATCTTGATCTGATAGACTTACAATATACTCTAATAATTCCGGATGATTGAACATCAATGTAGATTTTTTATAAATGCACTCTCGAATAAACCAGAATCGATCGTTAAAGTTTAGGAGATTGCTCCATATTTGATGAAAAGATTCCAGATCATTAACCCAGGTTACAAGCGTTTCTAGAGAAAGCATTTCAACAATTTCATGTTGTAACTCGATATCAGTAATTTTATACATGACTATTGAGAAAGATTCGCTATCGATTGCAATAGGCTTGTTTTTGCATATTTTCTCAGTATTCAAGATTGTATTTAATAACGCTCTCTGCTCTTTTTGGGAGCAAGCTGACTTCAAATATACAACATATTGAGCCATTTTATTTATTGTTGTCCACACGACAGCACGTAAGGTTGAATTGGCTTTTACATCCCAATATCGATCGATCATTTCTTTTTTCTTGTGAAGATCGTGCACATGTTTTGTAAGGAGGGATAGAAGAGCAGTAGTGGCGGCTTTATTAAGATTTGATAAATCAGAAAAATCGGTACTATAACGCACTAATTCCCTACTGTTAAATTGATTAATAAAATCTCTCAACATTAAAAAATCTTGCGAAGGAGATCGCGAAAGGCTTTTATAAATAAACCAAAAAATATCAGTACCTGCAGATTGACGGCAGCGTGTGGCTAATTGCGCAGCTGTAAACTTTTGAAGAAATTGATAAGTTGCAGGATATGATAGATATTTCAAAATCATTTTGAGCAGATAAGGATCGTGAGAGAGATACACGAGCCGATCTAAGCTACATAAGGCAAATAGCTCTCTAATTTTGGATTCATGATTTTTTTGCAAGCAAATAACAAGAATTACAAAAATTTTACGGTCTGAGGCAAAAGCATATAACTTATCGAGAGAAATTTGGTTAATCACCTCGGTAAGCAATGAATACTGAGATAATCCATTCAATATGGTTATTATATAAGTGAAATTTTCTGAACTATCACTCCATGTTGCAAATTGGTTTGGTGTGAAGCTTAGTGCCAATGCATTTTCATCATCTGAGAAAAAGCAGAAATCTTTTACCAACTGAAAGCTTTTTGCATCAGTTACTAAATATGAAAGTTGTTTGACATCGTATGTATTATGAAAGATGGTGTGCATATCTTGATAGATATAAAGTAATTTAAAAAACTCCTCTAGCTCCTGAGCAGATTTTGCTGAATGAGCAATTTGAATCATTCGAAAACATTTTACATATTGCACTCTGAGTTTATTATCGCAATGTTGCATAAGATGCGTAAAATTACAAAAATCTGCAACACTCTCGGTACGATTCACAATATCCGGAAAGCAGTGCATGACAATAGCTTTTTTAATGTCGTGATTGGGAATACATAACAGCATAACGCAGAGCGTTATGGAATCGATTGTTTTAAATAGGACTTCATAATGATCGATATACTCTTCCGCTGTTGAACATTCTTTCGGCACTTGTCTATAAGCGAGTATTTTTTGGATTTTAGGGAGAAATCGCTCACGTAATTTGATAGTAAAATTTTTATTTCCAGTTATTTGCTCATGATCGAGAATAAACCATACCACACGATAACAATCATCAATACTATGCATATTTTCTTCGAGAGTTCCCAAAAACACAGTGTGTAAAAATGATTGCTCGTCTGGACTCCATCTTAACCGATCGATTAATTCAGGAATATGGGAATGGTAATAACGGCAAAGATACGGGTGAGAGCCATTAAAGATTGCAATAATTTTATCTTGTTGCGAGATCAGGGCGCTGATTATTTGACTAAAGGCGCCAGTTTGTTTTTTGAGGGCTTGAGGAATTTCCGGATATACTTTTAGAAGCACTTTTATATGGGAGGGAGAAAGTTCAAGAAATAGGAAAATCAAATTAGAAACAAGATCGTCAATTGAGTGATAGTTGAGATAAGTTAGAATGGATGCTTTGAGTATAGGATTTTGCAAAAGTGCTTGTATCTCCTCATCTTGAATAGCGCTATAACAAAACAGACTCACTAAATCTGCTTCAGTTGAGACAGTGATATGTTGTGCGAAATGTGATATCAAATAACTGGTGATACCTAAGCGATCGTAGCCGCCAGGTAGAATGGATTGTTTAAGATTATTGCAAGCAGCCATATAGTCATTTTTTATCTTGATCAGCTCTTCTAAGCGAGAAGATTCATCTGCAGGTTTGATCTGCATAATGGCAGCTTTATGAGTATCTAGTAGGGTTGCAAGAGAGGTATATCTTCGATCCATACAACTTTGAGTTTCTCTTGTAGCATCTGTATTGAGATGGTGATCGTGTCCGAGACGAATAAGAAACTCTATTTCGTCTTTCAGCGTATTCGGAATTGAATTTTTTTGATCTTGTGTCAGTTTTGTGTCGTAATATTTTTGAAAAGACATCAAAATGTTATAGAATCCCGAGCCAACATCAAACTCAGAGCCTACGCCTCCAGAT
>VGTX01000156.1 GCA_016874315.1 Gammaproteobacteria bacterium
AGATGTTCAGTTGATGTGTTCATATTGTTGTGAACCGCTCACTGAGAATATCATGGCTGAATACCCAGCTTTGATGTTAGTTAGTGAAAAAGAAGATCCGTTAGCCTATGAAGAAGATTGCCATGAGTGTCGATTCGATTATTTCGACCTTAAGCCATGGCTGTATTCGGAATTAATGGTGATGGTTCCTATTTCTCCAAAGCACTCCTCATGTACAATATCATGATATTTAAAATGAAAGGATGATTTTTCATGGCCGTTCAGCAGAATAAAAAATCTCGCGCACGCTCTAAAATGCGTCGTGGAGGACAAGCAAAACTTCAAGCTCCAACTTTGTCTGTTAATCCACTATCAGGTAGTGTTCATTTGCGTCACCATATCTCCGCAGATGGTACATACCGTGGCAAACAATATTTGGTCAAAAAATCCGATGTTGAGCAGCTTCCAGTTGCACAGGATGCGTAATAGCCTATCCTGAGTTATATTAATGGCTCGGATGGATCCGGGAAGCGTACTGATATGGCATTTTCAATTGCTGTCGATGTAATGGGGGGCGATTTTGGACCAGGATCGACCCTACCTGCAACAAGATTATTTCTTGATAGGAATATGGCATTTAATATTCATTTATTTGGGCCAATTTCTATTATAGAGCCTTGGGTGGATTGCTTGCCCCCTCTTTTAAAGAAGCGTGTGCAATGTTTTCATGCGCCAGAGGTTATTGATAATCAATTAACACCGAAAGAAGCGATAAGAAGATATAAAAACTCTTCAATGCGCCTTGCTATTGAGTCTGTTAAGAATCGTGTTTCTAGTGCTGTCGTTAGCGGTGGAAATACTGGTGCTTTAATGGCTCTTTCTAACATCATATTACAAACACTTCCTGGAATTGCGCGTCCCGCTATTGCCAAATCTTTACCAGTTCTTTCTTTAGATGCACCAAATCGTAATATTGTTATGCTTGATTTGGGTGCGAATGTCGAATGTACTCCAGAAAATCTTTTTGATTTCGCTCTGTTAGGGGACGCTCTTTTTCGCTCGATTTGCCCGGCTGTTAAAAACCCTGTCGTTAAAATTCTCAATATTGGTGTTGAGGAAAAGAAGGGTCATCAATTGGTGCGAGATGCAGCGGATTTGATTGGTCGCTCAGACTTGTGTTTTGAAGGGTTTATTGAGCCAACAGAATTATATTCCGGTCAGGCGGATGTGATTGTTACTGATGGATTTACAGGGAATGCTGTTTTGAAAACCACAGAAGGTTTGGCAAAAATTTTTAAAGAGCGACTGCAACACACATTTAAGCAATCAATCGTTCAAATGTTTGGTGGACTTTTCTTAAAGGGCGCTATTAAAAAGAATTTTGCTGATTTCGATCCAACTCATCATAATGGCGCGTTTATCCTTGGATTAAACGGCGTCGTTATTAAAAGCCATGGTAATGCAACAATCCAAGGCTTCTTGAGGGCCTTAGATTTTGCTGCGGAGCAAGTAAGTCATGGAATGCTCAATCAAATTCGTAAGAATTTTAGCTCGCATCTCAAGACAGATGAAGATATCATGAGCCTACAAACAGACCTCCATTAACATGGATCGTTTGTCCTGTAATATAACTTGCACGTCGGTCGGCTAACATTTCACAAGCAAACGCAATATCCTCTGGACTCCCAAATCTTTTCTGTGGAATGGATTCAAGCATTTTTTCTTTTATTCCATCAGAGAGGCCTGCAGTCATGTCTGTCTCAATAAAACCTGGTGCAATCATATTAACTGTAATCGAACGAGATGCAACCTCAAGGGCAATGCTTTTCATAAGGCCTGTCATTGCGCTTTTTGATGCACTATAAGAGGCTTGTCCTGCATTTCCTGTATGGCCTACAACTGATGTAATGTTGATGACTCGCCCAAATCGCGCACGAATCATGCTTCGAATCAATGCTTGTGTCAGAAAAAATGGCCCAGATACATTCGCATTGATAATATCTGTCCAGCTCTCTTCAGAAATTTGAATCGCAAGCCGGTCGGATGTTTTTCCCGCATTATTAATCAAAGTATCAATTTGAATGTTTTGTGATTTTAAAGTTGAAAGACACCGATCGATTGATTCATGATTAGTTAAGTCTAATATAATCCCTTTTATCTTTTTTTGTGTATCATATAATTCAATCTGCTCAGCACCTGACGTGGTGGTTGCTGTGCCAATCACATTTGCACCTAAGTTTGCAAAGTGTATTGCAATCGCTCGTCCAATCCCGCGTGATGCTCCTGTTACTAAAATATAACGTTCAGACCAAATATTATCCATGAAAAACCTCTTCATAAATTTTATCGCGGAGATGATGTTGATGGGATGAATAACAACGTGCGTTTGGATACATTTTTGAAACTAAGTTTGATAAGACTTGCCCTGGTCCAATCTCAATATAACAATCTGGCTGATAGACTTCTTCTAAGTGTGTAATCGCTTCTCTAAATCGCACTTGATTCGTGAGCTGTATGCATAATTCATTTTTTAAATCCATACCACATTCAATCTGTTTCAAATCAGTCGTACTAAGCAGCGAATGTTCTAGTTCGCTCCTCCAGGAATATGTTGCGAGCTTTTCTTTAAACATGTCCACAATACTCGACATTCGTGAGCAATGTGAAAGTCCAGTGGTTTTGAGGGGGATGGATTTTTTAATCCCAAAGTTTGGAGCATTAAA
>VGTX01000157.1 GCA_016874315.1 Gammaproteobacteria bacterium
AGCAGCAACTCCTGCGTAATGCGAAGAGTGCCCTGTCCTAGAAGATGATCCGGAATATCCTTTATCTTCCTCTAAAGAATTATAGGCGCCACATTGAGTGCACTGCCCCATCCATTTGGAGTGAATTGCAAAACAGGTTTGACATGTATAGGTTGTTTTTGGTGGTTTGATAGCCATGTTACGAGATATTATAGTTTTACGATCTGATGACGATACTCCATTGTACACGATTTTTTACAATCGCATCTTTATAATGCAGGAGTATTAATGGATATTCTATTAGAAGTGACTAATCCCGATCTTCCCTCCGAGATACTACATGTAATTTTAGATTGGAAAACACATACCATTCAATCTATTATATCTGCAATCACCCCAGGGAAACATGAATCAGTCGAGTGGGACACAATAAAAAAGGATAGTTTTTACATCATTCATAATATAAAAATCGATCCTTGGCTCTCAAAAGAAGAAAAAATTAAAATTCGAGAGTTTTTTCAGCAAGCTTCGGATGCACATTTGCATATATCATCCGAATCACGCCAGGTATCTTTTAAGCGCTCAGGCTCCAATCACCTCAGTCATAGATGACTGCTGAGGCAAGATAACGTATGTCAAATGCCTAATATAAAACAATGCTCCCACCAAGGATAGCAACATTATTCCTAAAAATGTTGGTAATAAAACCGGATACAACTGAGTCCAATAGATTGATAACGATCCGAGTGTCATTCCGAGATATTGAATTGTATTACTTACCCCGACAATCGTCCCTTGATGTGTTGGAATTGAATCTTTTAGTCCAACTGGTATTGCAGATTCGAGCAATAATAAGAGATAAAAAATACCCACGAGTTGCGAAACTCCTGCAATAAAGCTAATCCGCTCAGCAGAGCTTAGCACGCCGACAGACAATGACACTAAGCATAAAATAGCACCCAAACCAGCCCAGGTCAGTGAAACCATCCAAGCACGACGCTTTAAGGGCACCGCCGCGAGAAGAATTGCAAAAAGAAATGCATACGGATAAATGATTCGAGGTATTTCTCCGAAAGCTTGTATGAAAACAAAATCAGGAATCACTGCCAAAATATATGCCTGTAAATAGTGCACAGCAAAATTCGCTGTAAATAACGCATTGATTCGACGATTATGCCATAGAGTTGCTAATTGAAGTTGCGTGTCCTGGATGACTGGAGAATCTTGTGAAGATTTTGGAACTTTGATTGTAAAAGAGTAACTCATTAACAAAAACGCCAAGAACGTAGGTAGCAAAAATAATTCTCTAACCAAATTGTAATATTCTGCTAATGGAGCAACCACAAGACTTGCCGCCATGGCCAATACAATTCCAAGACCAATCATATAATATTGCGCCTGAAGACTTGCATTTGATTCACTACAGTCATTTAACCATGCCCCAGCAGGAGCGCCAACAGCACATCCTCCTTGAAGACCGCGCCCAATAATAATCATCCAGGGATTAGTGGACAAATAACACAGAATTCCACCAACAACAAATCCGAACAAACCAATTTGAATGACAGGTCGACGCCCAAATCGGTCGGAAAGCCGTCCAAATGGAATCTGACCTAATGCCTGCATTAAAGGATAACTCGCCAAAACAAATGATAATAATGGGTGATTATATGCAAAGAAATGATGAATAAGAGGTACAAATGAAAAAAGTGCGAATATACGCACTGCATGAATCGCGGCAACAAAGCCGACAAGCGAATGAAACATAAGAGCAGGACTCCTCTGTTTTGTGATACAAAAAAGAGTATTTCACATTTCTATGAAATACTCTTTTGCACAGTATGAATAACGTTTCTTATGAAATTAAGAAACAGCCATCATATCTACAAGCTGAATATAAGCCACTGGAGCCGCATCGGTTGCACGATAACCAGCTTTCAGAATACGAGTGTATCCACCTGGACGCTGAGCAACTGCTGGCCCAATTTTCTCAAACAAGATTGTTACAGCTTCTTTGTTACGTAGCCAATCAAATGCCTGGCGACGGTGATGAGTGCTGTCAGTCTTTGCAAGAGTTACAAGAGGCTCAACATAGCGACGAAGCTCTTTTGCCTTTGGCAATGTAGTTTTAATGCAAGAATGTGTAATTAAGGAAATACACAAGCTTTTAAATAGCGCTTTGCGCTGGTGGCTATTGCGTCCAAGTTGACGTAAGCGATTTCTATGGTTCATGAGAAAAACTCCGAATAATTAAAAAGTCTTAGTGAGCGTTCTTATCTTTAAGCTCAGCTGGTGGCCAATTAGGTAACATCATACCGAGAGAAAGCTGATACTGCTCTAAAACGGACTTAATTTCATTGAGGGATTTGCGTCCTAAATTAGGTGTCTTCATCAGATCGTTTTCACTGCGCTGAACAAGGTCTCCAACATAGTGAATTTGTTCTGTTTTTAAGCAATTTGTTGAGCGCACTGTCAGATCAAGATCTTCAATAGGTCTCATCAAAATTGGATCAATTCCTTGATCTTTAGGCTTATGACTTGCAGTAAACACTTCATCAAGACGAACAAAGGATTCTAGTTGTGAAACCAAGATTGTTGCAGCTTGCTGGACAGCTTCATCTGGTGCAATCGTTCCATTTGTTTCAAGATCGATAATGAGTCGATCGAGATCGGTGCGATTATCAACACGAGTTTGTTCTACAGTATA
>VGTX01000158.1 GCA_016874315.1 Gammaproteobacteria bacterium
GCCGTGCTGCAATATTTGGAATGACTATTTCATCTGGCGCAGTTAGGAAATTTTCGACAGATTCAATCCAGTTGAATTGATTTCGCAGATCGGTTATTTGGTACGAAATAGAAAGTTTCTCATGCCAATCATGTAAGACTTTCATATTATCTGCACGATCGTATGCGATTGCATAAAATAAAGGAATGCCTGCAGCATTAAAGGTCTGATCACTTGTACAACTATAATGTAAGAATTTTTCAGGAATACAAGATATTGCTTGCAAATCAGCTCCGTGTTCCATTAATAGATTGATTTTTTCTATCGATCCTTTTTCTTTTGGAAGCTGACTGGCCAGATGTAGCGCTGTGAGCTTTTTGGAGTCAAGAGTGCAGGTATTGATGAGTGCTTGAAGTTGTTCTTTCGAGTATTTGCAGAGAAATTGTGTAATGAAGAGATTTAATATCGCGGGCTTGTAGTGATAGACCATTGACATAAAAGGAGATAAGAATGTTGTTTCTAAAGACGATTCATTCGTATACCGTGCAGTATTAATACTTTGAGTGAGGAATGTATTTTCTCGAATTTCAATATGCTTTGAGTTTGATAAAATTTCTCGTATAAATCCTTCAGAGCACTGACGACTCAGCGCTTCTAATAAGGCGTTTGAATGTGATTTTTCTGAAAATGGAATGTCAGAAAGTGAAATTTTTGTGGCTCTAAAGAAGGCTCTCCATTGATCGCTTGCTTCGAGGGTTGTTAAATTTTTTAATTTTTGACCAAGTATGTTTTTTAATTCTTTTTCAAAAAAATTACATAGGTTGGGTGTTGAGGTGGTTAGTAGCTCATAAATTTTTTGGAGAAGAGCATGGTGAGATTCAGTAAATAGTTTTTTTATAGTGCATCGTAGTTCGGGCTCAATGATCGGCTGAGGAATTGATTTCACTCTTTCAATAAAGACCGTTTGTTCTTTTGCTTGATTAATCAGCTTATCATTAATATTTAGGCAAATGAACTGGCTTAATATGGATTGAGGCACCCATTGTTGAGCAACGGAATTAATAAGCATTTCTTTACATAAAAGATTTTGTGTAAATTTTTGGTAGGTTTCTTTTAGGGCTGTATTGGAGCTAGTACCCATCACTGGAGTAAATAGGTCTTGAAAAGCGCGTGCACAGAGTGGAGATTTTGAGGATTCTGTAGCAAGCCATGCAAATACTGGTGTGGTTTTATCATCTAAATCCCACATGGGTGTTAAGAAAAATCCAGCGTCGAATTTTCCAGAAATCAATTTCACATTTGAAAGTGCTTTAATATTTTTCGCGATGATTTCTTGGTCTTTTGCGTCTGAATTAATCAGTTTTTCGAATACAGATAACCCATTAATGGATGGGCGCAAGAAGAATAAATCATGAAGTTGCTGCTTGGTGCTCTGTTTAAGAGTATTAGAAATATTTGTATTTTTTATTGCATAAAATTCTTTACTGAGTTGTTGAACCTTGAGGCGTCGGTCTTTAATCTCTTTTGGCTCATCAGCGGGTTTTTGAGGTGAGCATTCAGATTTCTTCTTTTTCTTATTGGCTGAAGAGGTCTCTGAAGACTCTTTTTGAGGCGAATCATTTTCGGTGCTCTGAGAATCAGATTTTCCAATATGAGAGCTGGAATCTGCGGCAACCTTAAGATTGGAATGATGAGGAGGCTTTGCCGTTAATACAGATGCAAAGGCCTCTTCAAACGATATCCCTTGTTTAGGTTGTATATGCTGATTATACGAATCTCGTGCAAAGTCTAAGAATCCTGCTCGAATGAGGCGCTCAATTTCCGCAGTCCACTGGGCATCGGATGGAGCATCAGGCTGATATATTTGAGTGCACTCTGCTGGTGTGGGATTTAAATCGAGTAGGAGCTTTTGAAAGGCTTTAAAGTTAGGAGGAAATTTTGCATTCACATTGGTGTTGTTAGAAGAAAGCCAACTGAGAAGACAAACGTGAGTCGCACGAGAGACGAGAGTCATGAGGCGCTGTAATTCTGGAATGACAGTATCATTCTTTTTATTTTTGGGGCCAGTATAAGCTTTAGTATTTGTAGGGATAGCGTTCCATTCGTTTTTATCGATAGTATTGATTGCAGAGGCTGTGACTCCATCGATAACAACGATGTCATATTGAGCTCCAGCAACAGCGAGTGGGGTCAGAATGTGGCAGTGAGGATATTGGCGCTTAAGGGCAGGGATTTTATCATTATCACTGACAATGACCGCATTGGGTCCTGCCTCGCGGATAACATTGCCATATGGCCCACGCATGACTGCATCAATATTTGTGTAGTAACGAGTGTCGCCTGGAAGAGGGGAGCCATTCGTTGCAGTTTGGGTAGTGGCT
Source organism: Gammaproteobacteria bacterium (assembly GCA_016874315.1). GTDB lineage: Bacteria > Pseudomonadota > Gammaproteobacteria > Berkiellales > Berkiellaceae > LLD-282. Next base: position 2,361 of record VGTX01000158.1, read on the forward strand.
TCATTCTTTAAATATTTAGCCGCATTATCGAGCATATGAACGAGGTCGAAAATCTGTTTTCCATAGCGATATTGTTTGCTGACGGTATAGTGCTGAAGGGAGTAGCTTGGATTTTTTTGCTTTTGATAAGCGATAAAGAGAGGAATGTTTGGAGGCCCTGGCCATGCAAAGCCTTGAGCATCTTGACCGAGGACCAAGAGATAGCCTGGATTGGTCAACTCAACAATTGCCTTAGACATCGGAAGAGAAATATTGTGGGCTTCATCGAGTACCACTAAATCATAGTGCTCGCTTTTGAAGTCTTCGCGGCTAAGAGATACACCC
>VGTX01000159.1 GCA_016874315.1 Gammaproteobacteria bacterium
AGGGTGCAGCGATCGATGAACCGTCAAAAAAGAAAATCAAGCAAGATCAATTTATTGATGTTGCTTGATGGGAAGCATGCTCCCTTTAGGGGCGTGCAGTTCACCAAAATGGTGCATATCACATACTAGTGCAGCGACATCAGGATATAAACTTGCATAAAATAGCTAGTGATAGGGCTGTAAAATGTCAAAAATTCTGCTACGATTAGCGTGTGGAGGCGAGTTGTTTTCACAATTCTCGTACACTACTCTGTGCGGGCCCATAGCTCAATCGGTTAGAGCAGCAAGCTCATAACTTGTCGGTTCCAGGTTCAAGTCCCGGTGGGCCCATTTTCATAAAATTAAAAAAACAAAAAATTTTTAAGAAATAATGTAACTTCCGGATATCCAAGTCCTAAATAGTAAGATACCAAAATAACAATGAGTATCGAATTTTATGGATAGTCAGAAAAACATAGGCTCTAACTATAGCCAAGCTCAAATTGTTCGAGTTTTAAATCAATATCTACACACACGTGATGAACCTCAAAATACATATTCTGTGAGACTTAATACTGCTGGAGTATGTTTAGCTCTTGGATTGGCTCATTTAAAAAATGAGACGTTAAAATTCTACGATCCACAGATCTCCAATTTTTTCGAGCAGTTTATCCACGTTGCAACTGATTACGGACGTATAACGGATTTTTTTGCACGATATGAAGCAAAAACAGAAAAGTATCGAGAAGCTGCCCTGAGTGGTGAGTCCACTGTTGTTTTAAAGCAAATGCAGCAAAAAATAATTCCATATCAAGATATTCATTCTGTTATTGATTTGACAATTTTCTTGCATGCAGGACAGGATGCGCCATTTAAGCTGTATGATATTGAGCAGAAAGTTAATAAAACATCTTTAGATTCAGCTGGATTAAGAACAATCGCGACAACAAGTACAATGCTACATCCTGCGGACTATGCGAATTTCTTTAATCCTTCAAGCTCTTCAAGCCCTTTTGAGAATTCAGGGCGATATTTAGTGATTGTACCAGGGCATGCGCTCACTGTTTCAGTTTCGGAATATGGAGTTGTAACATATTACGATCCAAATTCAACAGAATATCTAAAAACACCAGATCTTGTTATAAAAGAAAAAGAGAATTTTTTTAAATCTTATCAAACTGATAAGAATGGGAGAATGCGTGTCGATGTTTATGCTGTCGATTTAGCAAATGTGCCAGCTAATAATCAGAATCGTTCTGATGATTTGAACCAGAAGATTATCGATAAAATTGACACATTCAGTAATAAACAAATGAGTCAGGCTCTCAAAATTCAAAAGCTAAAAGACATGCTCGTTAGCCCCGCTTTAAGAGCCGCTTACTTTTCAAGAACACCGCAAGCACGCGCTGTACGGTTGCATTGTTTAGATTTATTGAAAAAATATGCACAATCAAACCATATGAAATTAAGCGATCTGCTTTTTTCACTATCAATCCCAGATTCGTCATACTTAATGATTGAGCAGCTCCTTGCCGTTGCAAATTCCGCGCAGCATCTTGAATTAATTACAGAGTTGCTTGATGTGTGTAAGGATGAATGTTGGCCGGATGGAACACTTATTGAAATGGGTTTATTATACAAAGACTTATCAATATATAACTTACTGATTTCACGAGCTCCTTCTGGATTAACATATTCAGAACGCTCAATATCAATTATTGAAAAATTAATATATGCCGGCCAAGAGGGATTTGGAAATACTTTTCTTTCAAGTTTAAAAGACAAGGGATTTTTAGTCCCGGTTGCACAACATCAGAATTTACTGAGTTACTTATGCGATTACCAGTATACATCTCTCATTAAAGTGCTTTTAGCGAAAGAAAAGCCTGCGGATATTTTTAATTATGATTTTGGATTACATCATCTTATTTCATGGGTATTGCGTGATAATAATCACGATATTTTTGAGTTGCTTATCCGAAAAGCTGATATTCCATGGAGCTCACAAGAAATATCGTATTTGATGAAAAATCAAAAAAATGATTGGGTACATCAGTTACTTGAGTGTCATCCAGAAATTGCACTGCCTTCAGACATAGATCTGACTGATTGTTTAAAAAATGCGATCTTAACTCAGGACTTGGTGCTTATTAGCCATTTTCGAGGAAAAGTAACTTTTAATCATGAAGTTGTTTATGAAATGGTTAATCTTTTTACTAATCTGTGCATGCAGGGTGATTTTAAAATGCTACGCCGATTATTTGAAAACAAGATTATCCATGAAATAGTCAGCTCAGTAGCCCTTCCTACTGAAAATGCATCACTACATTCCATGCAATTGACTCATCGTTGGTTAGAAGCTTTCCGCTCTGTCACTGGAGTTCAGTCGTGTCCTGGAGACCAAAAAGTCTTTAATTATGTACTTAAAAAACATATTCATGATCGTAACGAAGTCGCTTTGAAAGAATTTTTTGAATTACCTAACACTTTTTTCAAAATGGGTGAATTTATATTCGATCAGCGCTCGATTTTAGGACATTGTCTAAAAATGGAGTTATGGCAAGCCTTATATGCAGGTTTACAGCACGCCCAGACGGTTTCGCATGATGCCCGAAATGATTTTTTAATAAAACTTCAAAATATCATACATGATCGTGCATTAACCAATCAGGAGTACATTACT
>VGTX01000160.1 GCA_016874315.1 Gammaproteobacteria bacterium
GTGCAGCGATCGATGAACCGTCAAAAAAGAAAATCAAGCCAGATCAATTTATTGATGTTGCTTGATGGGAAGCATGCTCCCTTTAGGGGCGTGCAGTTCACTAAAACGTTAGGCCCCTTTAGGCATACCAATCCTTCAGGCAAATATTCTTGTGCTAATTGCGTGATTAATTTTAATTGCACAGCAAGCCATTTCTTTTTTTTTAATCTTTCAATTGCACTGATTGGATGCATGTGGAGTGTTACTTAAAAACTCATGCTCGCCATGGTATCAAACGTTTTTTCAATCTGCTACACTCTTCTTCGATTAATATGATGAAAGTTTTGAATGAAAAGAGAATGATGGACCTATGAAGTACGATCACAGATATCATGCGGGTAATTTTTGCGATATTTTTAAGCAAACGATTTTATTACAGATAGTGAAATATTTACAGCAAAAGGCTAAACCCTTGTGTTTTTTAGATCTGCACGGAGGCCATGGTGTATACCCTATTAAAGAGCTTTCGCAAGAAGCGCACTCAGGGATTATCTCGCTTATGCAATCTGCTGATTGCCCTGATATTTTTAAAACATACTTAAACTGCATTCACCATTGGCTCGATCATGGTCTTTTTCCTGGAACTCCTCAGTTTTTTTATGATTTATTACGTGAGAACGATCGATTATGGGTGAGTGAGCGGTATGAAGAGCCTTTTTCATCATTAACTCAACTTTTCCAAAACCGCAATCAAGTCTTTCTTAAACAAATGGATGGCTATGAAATGGCTAAAAGCCTTTTACCTCCAGTAGAAAAGCGTGCTTTGATTTGCATCGATCCGCCATATGAGCGACCAGAAGAGTATGAGCAATTAAATTTCGCAATTAAAGAGATTTTTGCAAAGCGCTTTCCTACTGGTGTCTATGTGATCTGGTATCCATTCGGGAAAAGAGCCAGTGCAATACAAGAAATTCAATATACATGTGAGTCGCTTTGGGGTAGAGAAAAAGTCTTACATATTGAAGGGTCTTTGATATCCGACACAGAAAATGTTTTTCTAAAAAACAATGGGTTAACCATTATTAATGCGCCTTTTGGCCTAAAATCATGGATCGAAAATCATGCTAATGATTGGAAAGCACTGAATCTTCAGATTTGCGCACTAGGACAAAGTTGAGCCAGAAAACATCCATGACACTTCGGTTTACGAGCTTGACAGATTAGCCGTCCATGCGCAATAAACCAATGATGTGCTTTTAGGCGATATTCAAATGGAACAACTTGATTAAGCCGATCGGCGATTCTATTTCGATCGGAATCAGGTTCAACGAGTCCAATACGTTGGGTGACGCGAAAGACATGCGTATCGACCGCAATCACATGATGATCATATAGTTCATTTGCAACCACTGAAGCGGTCTTCTTACCGACGCCTTGCAAAGATATCAAATCCTGTATTGTGGAAGGTACGGCATTATCAAATCGTTCAACAATATCACGCGCAGTATGATATACGGCGCGAGCTTTCATTCGAAACAATCCAAGAGGAGCAAAGGTTTTTTCCAAATCGGAAATGGTCCAGCTTAACAAATCTTCAGCCTGTTTCACTTCTTGAAAAAAATCTTTTGTTACTTTATTAACCGCTTTATCGGTACATTGTGCCGATAGCATCACCGCAACAAGCAATTGAAATGGTGTTTCGTAGTCTAATGCAATTTTTACATCTGCATAGTGTGTTTTAAAAAGTTCAAGAATATGGATCGTCTGGTTTAAAGAGTCTGTCATGACTTTTTTTCACATATTGTTTGTTGGTATTCTTGGACCCTTTTTTCACGCAAGGCTAGCTCTCTGGCCTGTTTACGAGCCATTCCAGCATAATTGCTTTGTTGGGAGGGCAAATCTTCTTGACGGTCTGTTAAGGAAAGACAGCTGGTTGGGCATACAGGGACACACAATCCACAACCGGTGCAATCAGATTCGATGACCTGATGTTCGAAATTCAGCTCTCCAATAATTGCATCCACTGGACAGACTTTAACGCATAGATTACATCCAATACAGCGATCGACATTCAAAAGAGCTGTGACGTGAGAGGGCTGCTTGATAACAATTTGCTGAGGCTTATTCAGAAGCGCAGCAATTGCATTGGCAATGGGCTGAGCCCCTGGCAAACATTTTGTGATATCAGACTCGAGCCCTGCCGCAAGAGCTGTCGCATAGGGGCGACAGCCATCATATCCACATTCACGACATTGTGTTTGCGGTAACACATCACAAATTTGTTGAACTGTAATGCTCATATAGCCTTAAGAAAGTGCAGTACCAGCTTGAACTGAAGTCATAGGCGTTAAAACAGTTAGTGGGTTTGTTCCATCATAAGCCGCTAACAGCATGCCTTCTGATGTTCCAAATCTCATTTTTCTTGGAGCGAGATTCACACACACTACAACAGATTGATTGAGGATTTGTTCAGGACTGATATGTGCAGCGATACCGGAAAAAACTTGAATTTCTTTTTCTCCGATATCTACCTTTAAGGATAAAAGTTTATCAGAGCCTTCAACACGAGCAGCAGCAGTAACTTTACCGACTCTTAGGTCTACTTTAGCGAATTCATCAATTGTTATTTCAGGTTTTAGCATGGTTTTCGTTTTCTCCGTTTTTACAG
>VGTX01000161.1 GCA_016874315.1 Gammaproteobacteria bacterium
CTATTGGACACATATTAAGCCTAAGTTATGGGATAATCATTTTTGGTCACCAAGCTATTGTGTTGTGTCCGTGGGTGGAGCGAGTTTAGAGGTGGTCAAGAGTTACATTTTAATCAATCAATAAAAATATCGACCAAAAGCCGAAAGCTTACTTGTCCCGCCTCTGAAAGAAGCGGGGTTGCGCAAGCATTTTGCTCAATACTAACTGGAGGCCTATATAGGCCCCCATCTTTTTAGATAGTTGAATAATACATACAGACTAAGTCGACTTTTCTAGGGTCAATTCTAGAAAAGTCTTGACTATTCTGGGATTTAGCCTAGAATGGTCATAGAATATATACGAAATAAAATTATGTTATACCGCACAATAAGCAATCGGATTAAATCCGATCTGGATAGAAAAATTGTTTTACTTGAAGGCCCAAGACAATGTGGAAAAACAACATTATCCAAAAGTCTTTATAAAGATTATACGTATTTTAATTACGACGATCCTGAACAACGCGCACAAATGCTAAAAAAACTATGGCGAAGAGATTGTGAATGCATCATTTTCGATGAAATTCATAAAATGCCTGAATGGAAAAGATGGCTGAAAGGACTCTATGATACAGAGGGTTGTCGACCAAGAATTCTTGTCACAGGAAGTGCCCAGCTAGAAACATTCAGCAATGTTGGTGATTCTCTGGCTGGCAGATATTTTCTACATAGACTCGATCCTTTAGATATAAGAGAATCTGTGGAATGCTGGGGTCAATCGCCTGAACAGTCCTTACTCAGAATCCTGAGTTTCAGTGGATTTCCTGAGCCCTTTTTAGAAGGTCATGCTGATTACCACAGAAAATGGCAAAAAACACACCTTGATGTTATCGTCAGGCAGGATTTTTTAGACCTGTATGCAATTAAAAATCTAAAAAATTTAGAAATACTACTTCACTTGCTTCGACCTCGCGTAGGATCTTCCATTTCGTATGCAACATTAGCAAATGATATTCAGGTCGATCAGACATCAATAAAAAGCTGGTTGCTTTCTCTAGAAAAAATCTATGCCATTTTTAAAATCACACCTTATCACCATAATATTGCACGCTCGCTACTAAAAGAGCCTAAATATTATTTTTTTGACTTAACAAGAGCAGAAAATCCTGGTGGTCGATTAGAAAATTGCGTAGCTCTATGCTTGTTAAAAGCCATTCATCAACTCGAAGATTTAAGTGGGTGGACTGCGCAGCTTCATTATCTAAGAACTAAAGATGGGAAAGAACTTGATTTTCTCGTAACGATTAACAATCAGCCATACTTGGCTATCGAAGTAAAAACAACCGATACCTCACCATCGAATTCATTTCAACACTTTTCTAAATTTCTTCCCGAATACACCGAAAAAATACAATTAGTGCAACACATTGATAGGGAGTATGACACTTCCGACGGTATAAAAATTCGCAATTTAGCAAATTACTTGGCGAAACTAGATTTACACAAGTATGTTGCAACAACTTAAGAGAGTTAAGAATTAGGATATAAAAACTCATTCTTTCTCGATCGAGCAAAAAAATAACTCCATAACAAGGTCGTTATAGTGATAACATAAAACATAAATGTTCCATTATTGGAATACACGTCTGTTTTTTCAAAAAATTGATTCAAAATCCCCGTATAATGCATGCCTGAATGAAATCCAATTGGAAGAAAAATGCTTGAATTTTTATTCCTCAAAATGCCTAGAAATATCCCCCAATATACCCAAGAGATAAAACGCATAAACGTTGCACTAGGATTTAGAATATGTGCAATAGCGAAAACGCATGCTTGCAATATATTTGCTGTAACAAATCTTTGAGTACTCTTTTCAAAGGAAGATAAAAGAATATGTCTAAACACCAACTCCTCTAAAGCCGCTGTCATAGAAGATGATATAAGAACAAACAACGATGACTTCAATAAGAGCGCAGCATCACAAGGCAGTATTTGGGAATAATTAAAAATCCAATAACAAACCTCGGATAACAGGTAACACGATAAAACCCATATGAATCCTCTATAATAATCAAAAAGAACTCGTGTCATTGGTTTGATTGGGGGTGTTATTCGCTCCACTTGCATCCAATACACACAAAATATCAACCCATACACACCAAAAATAAATCTTCGAGGCATACTTAGGATAAACTGCTTAAATCCGTAATAATCTGAAAAAACATATAAATATGGAGAAATAAGGTGGTTAATACTCTGAACCGGATATAAAGACAAGAGCAATAACCCAAAGAAAAAAAGCGTATAAATACCCAATGTCCTAAAAATTTTAAATAAATTCATTTATACGTCAAAAAATATTTATAATTGTTCATATATTATATGTGTTTTTCGTTTTATGTTCTAAATTTCAATGATATTTGAACCACAAGCATTATATGTAGAAAATATCTAAAAATTGTTTACAGTGACTCAATATTCGTCTAATATTGAGTGCACACACTCAATATTAGGGTTTTTTATGAGACCAATTTCTCGTTCGATCACCACATCTCTTCTTTATGATCTGAGTAGAGGCAAAAGCATTCTGTTGCTTGGGCCTCGTCAAACAGGCAAAACAACTCTTTTAAAGTCGTTGAGAATAGATGCATATTACACATTTTCCG
>VGTX01000162.1 GCA_016874315.1 Gammaproteobacteria bacterium
ATTTTCTATGTAACCGATAATGGTCAACGCGATCATTTCGATATGGTCTTTGCTGGTGCTGTGGCTTTAGGATATGCAAAGCCTGAACAATTAACTCACGTGCCTTTTGGTCTTGTTCAAAATGAACAGAAAAAGCGATTTAAAACCAGAAGCGGCGATGTGATTAGACTTCAAGACCTTCTCGATGAAGGGTATCAACGCGCTTACGCCATTGGGCAAGAGCGCGGTGTGCCTGATTGCGAAAATTTTGCAAAAGTTGTCGGATATGGTGCAATTAAATACGCAGATTTAAGCCTATACAGACTGATGGATTATGTATTTAATTGGGATTCAATGCTGGCATTCCAAGGCAATACAGTCGTTTACTTGCTGTATACAGTCGTACGCTGTCGCTCTATTATTCGCAAAGCTGCTGTTCAAAATATTGAGCCTGTTGTCGCAATAGAAACTCTTGCTTACGATTACCATGTCAGTGAAAAAGAACTTATCCTACACCTCGCGCAATATGACCATATGATTGCAAAAGTGCTCGATCAGAGTGCACCACATTATGCATGTGACTATCTGTACGATTTGAGTGCAAAATTCAACCATTTTTTCAGAGATTGTCCTATCCTTAAGAGTGAAGTACACGCTGCAGTGCGGTTGTCGATGGTTCAATGCGTCGATAGAACCATGACTCATGTATTAAAACTATTAGGAATCGAGACTGTTGATGAAATGTAATAAAATTTTAATCATATTTTCTTCATTGCTGCCAATATCATGCTACGCCGCTACTAATCAAGGGTTAGGAGCGGTAGCTGAGAATATTATCCCGCACATTATCTTCGGAGCGTATATCGCTAAAGTTGCTTTTTTTGCATTAGGGACCGCTTTTCTTGCATATAGCTATACCCTATGGGGCTCTTCTCGTAAAAATCCTTTGTTTGTTCCTCGATACAAAGTGCTGGGCTCTTTAATTATGGCTCTAATTTGCTTCTTGATGGCTCTGATGGAGTCAGATTATGAGTTGCCAAAATCTCAGCCTATTCCAATTCTGCCTACTCAACGTGCGCAATATATGGAAAAATCGAATGCATCCCCAAAGAAGCACTGGGCCAAGACAAAATCAATACAAAATGACAACTAAATTTAAAAAAATTATCAATAATTTAATGCATTGATATATATAGATTTATTCGATCTGCTCATTTATTGATCTGTTATTTATTTCCCATTGAAATCATCAAGATAAATATATTATTTTATAGTTATCCACAGGTTTATCCACAGAATCTGTGAATAATTCTTTCCAACTTTTGGTCTCGTGTTTATATCATGTTAAACTAAAACTCTAGTCGCAGCGTGTTGGTGAGATTTGTATGGATTTTTTTTCAAAATTATATTCCTTTTTCATACGAAAAGGATGGTTCATTCTGGCCTTGCCCCCTTGCTTCGGTCTTGTATCTGCGATCGCAATTTGGGCCACTCTCCCTCACACGTTTTTCTCAGACTATACGTGTAGCTTTACAATTCGGAAATTCCATTACACACAGAGTCAATGGGTTCTATCTCTAAAAAACAATTCCGATCTGGCTCAAGGTTCTAAAAATATCGTGTTTCATGTTGCACATGGCCCATGGTTAGGTCGTAATTCAGAGCGCTGGCCTGTCGGATGTGCTCGATGGGAAATGATGAATGAAGACGGAGTGACTGGTTACGCAGATGTCTTATTTGATGGCTCAACACAATATCATCTCAATAGCCAAAGTCATTCTCAAAATTATTGGCCGAAATTTGTATGTAGCGGCTCTTACTCCCCTCTTCTGGGGAATGCGTTTTTAAATTTTAAAGGAAACTTCATTTCACAAAATGTCTCTTTAACCGATAGTGAGTTAACATTCTATAGCCGCTGGAGCATCATTGGTGAAGTCTTGCCCGAGTTTTCTTTGCGCGCTGGTATGATTGAACTACATAAAGAACAAATCGTTTTAAAGCAAGTTGCAACCGATTTAATTGCATCGCACCATGCTTGGCGTTCCTCATGGCTACTGAATGCTCATGCTGAGCAGTTTATTGACGCAAAAGGTCAAGATTTTATTGATTGGGATTGTAATACTATTATTTTCGAAGCGAAAACTCGTCGTTTAGTTCCTTTTGCAAAAGCAGTATTACAGGTTATTCAGAGAGATAACCACCCTACTGTTCAAAATGACCCAGAAATGTGGCGTCAAAAAATCATAGATGGCATTCAGCTCATTGATGCAAAGGGTATTCATTTTTCTTTGAGCGATCGTGTCACATACTGTGAATGTGAAGTCTCCGATCATGCTTCTCAAATCGATTTGAAGGCTCAGGGAGTTGGTTCACAAATTTACGATTTGACTGCCTCTGTATGGAAAAATATTTTGCCTGTCAAAGATACTTTACATTGGGCTACAAATTCGTCCGATATCATTTCTCTTCAATCGCAAAATCTTGAGCCAATGCGCGTGATTGCCATTCCTCAAATTTAAGCCATAACTCGCGTGGACTCATGTTATCCAGATCGAATCGTAAAAGCTCAGAACAATCCACTGTTTTTTTCGGTTCTTCCATCTTGCTGTGCTCTC
>VGTX01000163.1 GCA_016874315.1 Gammaproteobacteria bacterium
ATACAATTTTCTTTAAGCTCTAAAAGTTGTAACTCAAAAGCTTCAAAGCGTTTTTCTCGAAAATGTTCTTCACTTTCTTTCGTGCATTCGATACGTCTTGCATAAAATCGATCGTCGGTACAAGTTACTAAGTTTTCACAAAAAGTCTCCCATTCATTAGCCTGTTTTTGCACCTGATGGTTAATATGAATCACTGTCAAAGGTTTTTGCGGAAAAGCGCTCTTAATTAAATGATATAAAACAACAGAATCACAACCGCCACTGAGTCCAATAGCCCAATCATGATCTAAATAAGGTGTCAGTTGATTATGACAAGTCTGCAAAAGCGTTGATTTCATGGCCAATAGATAAGATTTTTTGAAGTCGATGTTCTACAAGGTGTGCAAGATCGATATTTTTTAAGATATGAAGTTCTTCCTGAATAACTGATTTTAAAAAATCTTTTGTTAAATCAGTGTTCCAGTGAGCGCCACCGACTGACTCTGGAATAATTCTGTCAATAAGTTTTAAAGCTTTTAATTCATGTGCAGTAATGTGCATTTGCTCAGCAGCATATGCTGCTTTATCTGCAGATTTGAAAAGAATAGAGGCACACCCTTCTGGAGAGATAGTCGATAGATAACTATATTCTTGCATTAATAAACGATCGCCAATTCCTATCCCCAGAGCCCCTCCTGAGCAGCCTTCTCCAATCACAATATTGATAATAGGAGTTTGCAGAGTAGAGAATAGTTTTAAATTTTGTGCAATCGCATCACTTTGTCCTCTTAGCTCTGCCTCGATGCCAGCGTATGCCCCTGGAGTATCGATAAAGCATAATAATGGGCAGGAAAATTTTTCGGCAAGTTTTGCAAGACGAGCCGCTTTACGATACCCCTCAGGATGCATCATTCCACTGTTACGTTCTAAACGCTCTTTTAAAGTTCGGCCTTTTTGCTGCGCAAGAATGGCAACTGTGCTTCCGCAAAATTCACCCCATCCTGCTAAGAGCGCTTTATCATCACCATGCGCCCGATCGCCTGCAATCCAATCTAGATCTGTGAATAAACTTTCAAGATAATCGAGCGAGTGTGGTCTTTTGGGGTGGCGCGCGATTTGAATCCTGTCCCAAGCAGTAAGAGAGTTTAAAGTTTCTGCTAAATTTTCTCTTACTATAGAGTCAATCGTTTTCAGATCGGAATTTCCTGCATTGTGTATTGCAGCAGCTTGATATGCGGCTCCAATTCGGTCTTCAAGAGAGTGAGCTACATTCATTCGTCATCATCCTGTTTATTGTTTTTGAACTCACGGTCGAATAAAGGATCGTGGAGTGTCGGATCGATTGGAGGATATAAATGCTCTTTTTGAATTCCAAGCCATAGAGCAAATGGACCTGCAATGATCAGGGATGAAAGTGTACCTGTGACAATACCAATCCCAAATGAGAGTGCAAAGCCAATTAAAGCATCTGTTCTAAAAATAAATAAGGCAATAATAACGAAAGATGTGAGAAGGGATGTCAGAATTGTTCTCGTGAAAATTTGATTGAGCGAGCGGTAGAAAACATCTTCACTCGTGCCTTCCATGTGTTCCAGGTTTTCACGGAAACGATCGAATACAACAATTGTGTCGTTAATCGAATAACCAATCACAGAGAGAAGTCCCATAATACTTGGTAAGTCGAATTTCCACCCAAAGAAGGCGAAACACCCAAGAATAATGCACGGATCGAATAAAAGACTCAAGGTGGCTCCCAGTGCTAACCGCCATTCAAATCGTATACTCACATATAATAAAATCCCAACAAAAACCGCTGCTAATGCAGTATAAGATTCTTGTAGCATCGATTGTGAAAACTCTGCGCCCACTTGAGAGGAGCTGAGAATAGTTGAAGTATATCCTTTTTGAGTCAAGATTGATTGAGTGCTTTGGATTAAATCAGATTCTTCCTGATCGACTTGTATCGGATATCGTAGAAGGTAGTGCTCATGTGAGCCCACTGGGGTGAGTTTTACTCCTGCTGGTAACCAGTTAACCAAATCGGCCGGATCGGCACTCTTGCTTAATGTAAGCTCAATTTCTGTGCCGCCTTGAAATTCAAGGCTCCAATTCAATCCTCGTACAGCTAAGCAAGCAAGCGAGGCAACAGCGAATATACAGCTTATAACAAAAAGAGAGACTTGATGAGATTGTAATTTGGAAATCATGACTGCTCTCCTCTTTTAATAGGTTCTAAATCAATAACTGGATATATTTCATTGCGATATAAAAGTGCAAGAAATACCTTCGTGCCCCATATTGCACTAATCATCGATGTAATCAATCCCAAGATTAACGTAATCGCAAATCCACGGACAATACTCGATCCCATCACAAAAAGAACAACTCCAATAATCATTGTCGTAAGGTTTGAGTCGATAATTGTATCCGCAGCTTTGCTGACACCGATGTCTAATACAGTCCAGCTTGAGGCTCCCGATGCCTTCTCATCTCGCATTCTTTCAAAAATCAAAACGTTTGCATCAACAGCCATGCCTAATGTCAAGATGACCCCAAGCAATCCCGTCATTGTCATTGTTGCTTGCAACATATGCAGTCCAATCATCATAAA
>VGTX01000164.1 GCA_016874315.1 Gammaproteobacteria bacterium
AACCGATCGTGACATACTGGATTTCTCGGCAATCATTCACTCCACCGGTGCAGATATAAAAGGACCATTCGTGGTCCTTAATGAAACTGCCTTTTATCCACAAGGCGGGGGGCAGCCCGCCGACCAAGGCCAGATCATTTTCGAAAATACTCAGCTTCAAGTTCTCCATGTTGCGCAAGAAGACAGTGCTATCAAGCACTATATCGACAAACCAGTCGAACAGCTATGGGAAGGAATTCAGACATTTTGCAGTATCAATAAAGAAAGGCGCATGCTCAACACCCGGTATCATACAGCAGCACATCTCATCGGCAATATCGTAGAAGCCTTATACCCAAGTCTCAAGGCGATTAAGGGCCATTCATTTCCAAATGAAGCATATGTCTCGTTTGAAGGAGCTGCTGATTTATTCGACATACATAAAGTTGAGGCAGAGGTAGAAAAATCGATTTTAGGGAATGCATCAGTATTAACCTTTGAAACAACGCTCGCAGATTTTGAGAGAAGATTTTATCAACTTCCATATACCATCACACTGAACCAAAACAAATCTTTTCGGGTTGTGCAAATTGGCATATTTTCTCCTATACCTTGTGGAGGAACGCATGTTTCGTTTCTCAGCGAAATTGGCAAGATAAGAATCACAAAAGCAAAGAACAAAGGCAATATTATCCGTCTTTCTTATGAGGTGCTATGAATACTCTATCCATTCAAGATACGGCTGATGACTATATTCTCACTTTAAATAAAGACACCATGGTGTTCTCGATAGAATCAAAAGGCCTGCACAAAGAAACCAGACTCAAGCCATTTATGTGTGATATTTTATATACTCTTTTCAAAATTCACCCCAATCCACTTTCTTATCATCAAGCCAGTGTGATTTTAAAAAAGCATCATTTGATTGTTTCAGATTTGACGCGCTTACACAGAAAATTTTCGGAGATTCGTAAAACGATTATTGAATTAGACCCTCGACTGCACTCTCTGCTTTTGAATACGCGGCAGTATGGATATACATTACCATTATCTTGCAAAGCACTAGATTTAGAAGCCAGATCTTGTGCTCAAATGGCAGTAGCCTTTGCAAACCCTCAGCTTGCAGAATCGATCGCTTTATTAGATCGGTTAGTTGCCCAAGCGATTGAAATGACAAAACGCAACGCGCTTATTCGAAGTCCTGACGGGTATATCATGAATCGAGACATGGAGCGCGAATTATTAGTCCAACAGATTGAACTATTTAAGGAATGTGAACGTATTATTTTAAAAGAGATTCGATGTCATGAAGCAGATTTTTATCGCTTAAGAATTGAATATACTTTAGCAAAAATAAAAACTTATATTGGTCTTGCAAGAATTTCTGAATATCCAATTACTGAATCTCAATGGGTTGATTGGTTTCAATTAGAAGTTTCCGTATTAGTAAGAGAATTAAAAAGGCTATGTCGCGATATAGAAAACCAGTAAGCTATCTTTCTATTTTTATAATCTATAGAATTTAAGAATACTATGAAAACAGATGCCATATTCTTTCAACCTATAAATGCAAAATTCTCTTTTGTTACTGTACACAACATTTCCATCTTATGAAGTAGCTACCGAAATTTCAGAGCGCGTTTTACTCGAACGTTTAGCATGTTGTGTTAATCTTTTTCCGCAAGGAGAGTCTCTTTATCTTTGGAATGGTGCGATTGAGCGTGCACAAGAGTGTTATGCTCTATTTAAAACTTCACCCGAACTACTCGAGCGACTCGAAGGATTTTTAAGAGAGCATCATCCATATGAAACACCAGCGATTCTAAAAGGATTATGCAGCTCTTCTGAGAACTTCTTTGATTACATTATGAAGCACACTTAACGGTCTCAATCTTTTTGTAATACCCGATCGAGAGTATGGGTCAGTTTTTCAAAATAGGTGATATCAGTGTCATCTTCTATTGCCCATACCCATGAAAGTACTGCTTGTACAAAAGACCATTGGAGAATACGAGTGCGCTCGAAGTTTAGGAGCTTTGCAAATGCTGTTGAGCGCTCAAGCAGTATTGATTCCAAATCAGCAGTATTGATTAGACAATCAATAGGATTTCGGATAAAGGCGGCTACTTCATATACCGGATCGCCAATCACGCCTTTCGGATCTATAACAACCCATTCTGCTCCATTTTGTAAAATATTATCATGATGCAGATCGGCATGAAGCAATACCTGCGATTTTGACGAGTGAAGCAAATCTGTAGCAAGAGAATTTGCGAGAGAGAGGAAGCCCTCTGGAATATCCCATGTACAACGTAACGGCTCTAACCAATCTCTAAGATGCGTAAAATCATCGGATGAGTATGCTGCACGATGTAATTGTCCGATCAGATTTGCTGTAATTTTCAGGGCTTTTGAATCCAGATCTGGAAATAATATGCGTAAAGATTGCCCAGGAATAGCACGCTGCAATAAAAGAAAGCCATCGCCTTCCGCCAGGACCTTAATTGCTGAATAATTCTGAAAGGCACGCAAAGCATTAGCTTCTTTTTTTAGAGAATCCTGGTCAA
>VGTX01000165.1 GCA_016874315.1 Gammaproteobacteria bacterium
CCTGCTGCCACTGCCCACATTAAGGCCGTATATCCATCATCATTTTGCAAATTCAGGTCAGCACCTGCATCAATAAGTGCTTGCATACACTGAGTGTGACCTTTGCCGGAGGCGAATATTAAGGCTGTGTGTCCATTTTTATCTTGCAAATTCACATCAGCTTTTGCATTAATAAGCGCTTGCATACCCTGAGTGTGGCCTTTGACGGAGGCGAACGTTAAAGCTGTGAATCCATCCTTATCTTGCAAAT
Source organism: Gammaproteobacteria bacterium (assembly GCA_016874315.1). GTDB lineage: Bacteria > Pseudomonadota > Gammaproteobacteria > Berkiellales > Berkiellaceae > LLD-282. Next base: position 251 of record VGTX01000165.1, read on the forward strand.
TCAGGTCAGCACCTGCATCAATAAGTGCTTGCATACACTGAGTGTGGCCTTTGCCAATGGCGAATATTAAGGCTGTAATTCCATCTTTATTTTGCAAATTCACATCAGCATACGCATCAATCAGCACTTTGACGCACGTTGCATGATTGTTTTGGCTGGCAATCATAAGAAGAGTTTTCTTCTTTTGACAATCTTCATAGTTGGGGCTCACGTCCCGATCTATCAAAATGCTTAAACCCTGTGCGTAACCATATAGTGCGCAAAGCACAGCCAGCTCCTGTTGTTGAGCTTGACTGAGAGCTGTGGAGTTTTCTAAAGATTGATTTATGCGGTTAACTTCATCCTCTGTTAAAGAGTGGTTTTGTACCGCAGACGTATTTAACGCAGTCCATAATTCTACAATTCTACATAAGACATATGGTCATTAAACATTTATAAAGCCTTTTCATCGGATAGAGATATTGCATAGAATACTATATGTTGCATTATTTATAGATATCTCGTTAATAAATTGCAAAGAGTGTTTATGTAATAAAATCATGTTGGATCTTAGAAGCGTAAAATCAGTGTAACTACCTGATTTAATATCAAAGAAACATCAGGTTTGTGTTGTGTTTTTCTGATTCATCTGACAAAATGAGCACACATAAAATGATAACGGATTTTTAATACCATGGTATTAATTCAATTAGTGATTCTCTCTTCCCTTGCAGCAATTGCGGTTGTTTCAGGTCTTGAGCGGTATTGGACGATTTATTCAAAAGAGACCAAAACCACTGTGCATTTGGTCGGTTCGATGCATACAAGCCCGGATTCCACAGCGCTTTTACTTCCTAAAACCACAGAAGAATATACTCAAGCCTCTTTAAAGCAGTTGCTTTTTGTATGGGCTGTATCGGAGCAAGCAGGTATAAACGGATTTACAAAGTACTATACTGAGGTAGGCTCCATGTGCCAATCTTTTAAGGAAGATACAACGCGTACATTTGGAACAGAAATGTTATTTTGTCGTGCTTTAAGAATGCCTGACTCCGGAGTTGAATCTGTATTTTCTCAAGTCATGATCGTCCAGCATGCTATTACCCCAGATATGATGAATGATTGGTTTGCTGAAGGTAAGGTTCGATCTTTAACTGTTCAAGAATCTTTGTTCTTCTCAAATTATCCATATCTTGCTCAGAAAATGCTTGGATGGAAGCAAATGATTAAGCCCTTACCCTGGATTCCTTCATTTATTTCCGCAGTATTATCAAGAACGCTTTGGTCAGCAAGTGATGCTGGACGGTCTTTATATGCATACAGTGCTCGTTTTGCATGGGGTGTCATTTTTTCGAACCAATTTAATCAAATTTGGACGATGAATTATCAAAAAAACATCGGAAGTAGGGTGCAAGAAATGCAGACTGTGCAAAAAGAACAAGCTGCACACCTTGCTGAATATATGTTTGAGAAAAATATATGTCCAGATACAATGGTCTTGAAAGATGGAAAGGAGCAATCTAAATCTCGCGAAAATGTGGCGAAGCAGATGGAGGCTTTAATTGTTGGGCGTGATTTATATATGGCTGACAATATTGTTGACCTATTACAAAAAGAAGCTATCAACAAAAAATCAGGCTGGATGGATAACCTACTCGGCTCTCTGAATCAATTCTTCAAAAAAACTAGTCCGTATGCCGTATACGAAAATGGAATGTCTCCTGTGAAAAATCTCAGAAGCGCAATTTCTAGTCAAGTTGTTCATGGGGTCGATCGAGTATTGATGAGAAACACAGGGCTTAGATTAGATCAATCTCCAGCTCATTTGGCGCATCCAAATAAAGAGCAATGCCTTGCTTCAAACGAAAACAATAATGTTTTAGTTGTCGTGGGGGCATCACATATTGAAGGAGTGCTCAACGCAATGCGCGCTTCAGCGTATGCAGGCTCACTTATTTTTACCGCGCATAACGCAACACACCTTATTGAGCAGCAATACAATAAGATTAAGTTTGTTAAATAAAAAAATATAAAGTTTTTCTTTTAAGAATAGCCATTAATCAAATGATCAATGGCTATTTTTTTATCCCATACACCCTATATGCGCCCAATTCGTGTGGGCTTTAGGTTTCGTCCTGCTGTAATCGTTTTGGCAATCAAACACCCAATTCCTATAAAAAACACCCCAGATACTATCAAAAAAATAACTGCGTCTTTTTCAGTGTCAATCCAGCTGAATAATTCATTTTTTGAGTGAGGGCCTTCAAAGGTCTCTTCGTGGAAGTATGTTCCACCTTTAATATTA
>VGTX01000166.1 GCA_016874315.1 Gammaproteobacteria bacterium
TGATGTCCTTTTTAAAAAGAGATGCCCCTGTGCTAGGCTCGAATTCACAGTATTCAGTTATGGATTGATTTTTTACAAAAGAATATCGTTGTTAGTGATCCTAGTGAAACACGAATGTGTGAAGAATTGTCAAAAAATTCCGCTCAATATAGCTCAGAAGAAAAAAATACATTTGCAACACTTGCCCTTAACAAGGGATATTTCAAAGCACTGGGTATTCTTTTAGAGAAGGGAGCGACGATAGAAGAAGAATTTTGTAAGTATCTCAAAAATAACACTCGAACATTAGATGTTGAGAAAAAAAACGACCTTGCTAAGCTTTGTGTGAAAAGTGGATATTCTAAAGCAGTGAATATTCTTTTGGGCCAAGGTTTCAAGCTAGAGCCAATTCTATGTGAGTACTGGAGTGAAAACTCTGATAAATTGGGACAGAAAGATAAAGATACATTTGCTGTCTTTTGTATTGTGCACGGATATCCTGAAGCGTTACGTATTCTTCTAGATTGTGGTGCCGACCCAAATTATGCTCATAAAATCGAACTTCAAAACCAAAAACCACTTCTTTTTTATGCAATTGAAAAACAGAACGTTGGTTGTGTACAGGCTTTAATCGAAAAGAGAGCAAATATAGAGACGAAGTATCAGGGGCAATCTGTCTGGCAGTGGGGTGTTGAACATTCTGCTCTTGAATCTATTAAGATAATAATCAAATTGACTCAGAGTAAAGAGTTACAGATTAAATGGCTAAATACTGCTTTAGAAGTCGCTATTGATCGGGATAACCCTGAGGTGCTTCAGGGGCTTTTAGAGATTAGAAAACAGCTAAATCTTGAAGCAGAAGTAGATATTGATAAGTTTCGCTCAAACTGCAAAATACAAGCTATTCCTATCTTGGCAAAGGCTGGTGTAAATTTTAATGTATACGATAATGATGGATTTTTTCCTTTAATCAATGCAGTATATGCGGGACATGAACGCATCGAAGCTTTCATAAGAGCTGGAGCTGATGTCAATATGCAAACTCGTAATTCGAGCCCTGGAAAAACAGCGTTGATGCTTGCTGCTCAGTTGGGCGATGTAGAGTCTTTGCAGGCGCTCATTCATGCAAAAGCTAACTTGATTTTGCAAGATGGGGCTGGAAATACGGCTTTAATGGTTGCGATAAATAAAAAAAAATCTGATAGCGTTAAAGCATTAGTGAGCGCAGGTGCAGAAATTAATAATTATTCAGAAATTTTGAAGTTCGTTTATCAACATCTTGATATAACGCTGCTTGGTTTAATTATCAAACGATATGTCGCTGATTTATTTAATTCAAAAGTAATCGAGAACCAGAGTGTTCCACCGGTGCTGCCTGCGCCATCAGCATCAGAGGTCAGTGCTAAATTGTGTGATTCAACGAATCAATCTGTTCCATCACTGAGTCATAACCAAAGTCATCATATAGCTACGCCTGATAATAAAAATCATAACTCCAATTGTTAGAGGTAAGATTTAAATAAAATTTGTACTATATGCCAGAGATATAGAGATTTAATTGTGGGTATTGAAAATATGAAGCACCATCCTATCTTGGTTTATTATTGTCTACGTGTCTTTCATCCTCGTAAATATCATGAGGTGACTTATCATAATATCTCTGAAATCCTGCATCATGCACTCCCAGACCTTCAAGTAGATTTGTGTGAACGAAGTTTAGTTGAAGAGTTTTTAAGCCATGGAATCGTTCCCTACGACCCCGCTATTCATGCTGAACATCTCGATTTACTTGAGTTGAAAATGATTGAACTCCTCAAAAGGAATAGCCATAATGGCGCTCAAATCGATCAATACCTCTTCGATTTCTTTAGAACCGATAATATGCTTCTCTTCCTTGATAATAAAATTGAGTATTTAATTGCTGATAATCGCGGTATTATTCTTGCTGCTCTTTGTGACTATTGGCACGATCTTGGCCAATCCATTAATCAAATGGAATCATTTTTTTCTCTGAAAAAAACAATCGAAGATGCTCACAAAGAGTCTGCTGTTATTCTGAAGGCATTCTCTCGTAAGCACCATCTCACAAAACGCCATGATTTGTCAGAACTCATTGAAACTCTCCATTTGTTCTCTGAAACCAGATCTGCTAAAACTTAAGAAGATGATTTTCTAGCACTCAAGGATCGAGAGCAATGAGCAGTCAAAGAATTATTGCCAAACTGCGTAGCCCTAAAAATCAACCGAGCATATGGAGTGTCACCGTACATACATCTTTAGAATATCCTGTCTCTATCGTTGATTGCGTACGGTTTTTTGATGCACTTTCCCTTCAAATCATTAACGACCCAGTCTGTGATGTCGGTGATTCTAAGGTTTTCGATACTGATAAGGTGCTGCAATTTCAATTGCAATCTAAATTTATCTTGCCCGAAAATGTCTCAACATCTGATATCTTGAGTGTTGTCGAAAATCTTCTCAATCGTGTGCTCATTAAAAAAGAACCTTATGATAAATACGATATTCTAACCTTCGCTTTAGGAG
>VGTX01000167.1 GCA_016874315.1 Gammaproteobacteria bacterium
AAAAACAAGACGAGGAGCTTTGGTTTTTGATGTTGCAGATTTAATTAAAGATGCAGTTGTCCTTCCTGTTGCATTTATCTGTGCAAAAAAAAGAATGAAAGACCAAGATTTCAGGCAGCAACTCCTGCAAAAATTTACAGAACATAAAGCTCTCGATTTTATGTTCAAGCAAGTTGAAAAAATTGCAACTCAAGAAGAGTATGTGTAGTGATTGTAACATTTATTTCTCAGTGTGAGAAAAAAGCAACAATACGTACAAGACAAGTATTGGATGCATTTGCACAAAGAATTGGTGACAATACTTGGCAAACCATTATAACTCAAGATGGATTGAATGCAGTAAAAAGTCTTCTTAAGAAATCAGCAACCAAAAACACTTCAGTCAGTTGTCATTGGGTCCGTGGTCGGAGCCATGTAGAATTAATATGGATTGTAGGCGCTCGTAATAAATTTAATGATCAAGGCTTTGTGCCCGTCAATAGTACGAGTAAAAATCTATCGAAAAATCATTGGGAAAATGATTGGGAATATTTGCCTTTAATCAAAGCATTAGTGGCAATTTCGGCTCTTCTTCATGATTGGGGAAAGGCCAGTGTTTTGTTTCAAAATAAATTGAGAAAAAAAGAAAAACGCCGTGAATCCGATCCTGTTCGACATGAATGGGTCTCGTGTGAAATATTAAATGCTTTAATCTCCAGATCAAGCGAAAAAAGTAACGATGAATCATGGTTAAATGTTTTAATTGAAGGTAATTGGAATGAAACCGATTTAAAGAAGGAAATAAAAGATCTTTCTCTCAAAAAGGGAATGTTATCTGAACTTCCTCCTTTAGCTCAACTTGTTGCATGGCTAATAGTCTCTCACCATAGATTACCAATTAAAGACGATAGGTCATATAAGGATAAATTCATGGATAATATGTTATCCAATATTCTTAAGATCATCGATCGTGAATGGGGGTACAGTACCCAATCTAATAAAGACAATATTCCTAAGTGTTTTGAGTTTAAAGAAGGACTACTAAGCCAATCAGATCAATGGATGAAATCCCTTCAAAAATGGGCTGGGCGACTTCTCAAAGAAAAAAGACTAGCCGAGCAAGCCTTACAAAATGGAGCTTGGCGCGTCATATTACACCATGCACGCTTAGCCCTCATGTTGGGTGATCATTATTATTCGTCTTGCGAAAAAGATCTGCATTGGAAAAATAAATTAAACTTGATAGCAAATACCGATATACAAGGTCAGCCAAAGCAATATCTTGATGAGCACCTTGTTCACGTCAGTCAAAATGCTTTAACAGTCGCTCAATCTCTCAGTCGACTCGAAAGTGATATGCAATATGCTTATGATATTCAGGCTCTAAAAAAAACAAGCCAAGTAGGATTCGAGTGGCAAGATCGCGCTGTTAAATCCATTACGCAATTTTCTTCTGATAACTCAGGAAGCAAAGAGAGGGGATGGTTTATTGTTAATATGGCAAGCACAGGGAAAGGCAAAACGATTGCAAATGCAAAGATTATGCAGTCACTTTCGCATGAAGGCAATGCAGTTCGCTATATCTTAGCTCTGGGATTGCGCACATTAACTTTGCAAACAGGTGATGCATACAGAAAAGACCTTGGACTAGATAGAAACGAATTAGCTGTTTTAATAGGATCGAAAGCATACCAAGAATTACATGAACAAAAAACAAAACAATCACAAGACACTCCAACATACTACGGATCGGAGTCAAATGAAGATCTGTTAGATGATCAGCTCGAATTTGATGACTCATTCACCCCTGATTTTATGAATGTCCTCTTTCCTGCAAATAAAGCTCAACGCAATAAAGCCTTTCTGTATACTCCTGTTTTAGTATGTACTATTGATCATATTATGGCTGCAACAGAAACCACCCGTGGTGGAAAATATATTTTACCTTGTTTAAGGCTGCTATCATCAGATCTTGTGATTGATGAAGTTGACGATTTCGATCAAAAAGATCTTATTGCAATTGCGAGATTAGTGCATTTAGTCGGAATGTTAGGTCGAAAAGTAATGATTTCATCAGCCACTATCCCTCCAGATTTAGCAAAAGGTTTGTTTAATGCATATCAGTCAGGATGGAAATTGTATTGTGCGTTCAAAAATATAACTTTAACAAAAATTTCAACTATGTGGGTTGATGAGTTTGGCTCGTCTATTCAATTGCAGGAAGTTAACGAAAATCAAACGTACAATAAAAATCATGACGATTTTATTAAAAAACGTTGCACTCAATTATTATATCAGCCAGTAAAGCACGCTCCAGAGTATGTTAGTTGCAGCTCTATTGTAAATGAATCATCAGACTCATTAGAAAAAAAATATTCAGACTGCATTAAAAATCAAATTGAAAAATTTCATCAATATCATCATACAATTGATAAAATTACAGGCAAAAGAGTGTCTTTTGGCGTTGTGAGAATCGCTAATGTTCAGACTTGTATTAGAATTGCGCGCTATCTCATGAACGCTGAATGGTCAAAAGATGTTG
>VGTX01000168.1 GCA_016874315.1 Gammaproteobacteria bacterium
CGATACAGCTTTAATGGACGCCGCTTACAACGGTCACACTGATATTGTACGGGCACTTCTTGATAAGGGTGCAATGTCTGATCTTCAAGATCAGCAGGGTAATACAGCTTTAATATTCGCCGCTCAAAAAGGTCATGCAGATACTGTAAAAGCCCTGATTAATGCAGGTGCAGATATTCATATTCAAAGGCAGAGTGGCGATACAGCTTTAATAAAAGCCGCTTCATTTGGTCACACAAAAGTCGTAACAGCGCTTATTGATGCAGGCGCGATCTTGGATGTACAAAATAACAATGGAGATACAGCACTGATGTTAGCTATTGACTGTTCTCAAAATATTGAGACGGTGCAAGTACTGATTGATGCTGGTGCAAATCCGCTCTTGGAAAACAACAAGACGCTCACAGCACTGTTTATGGCAAAGGTGAACCCAAAATCCTGGTTGTACACGCCAGTTGTGATGAATGCTATTAAAAAATATGAAGAGAAAAAAAGAACAAATTTTGAAGGAAAAATGATATCATCGTTGACTCACGTTAAATCTTTTAATGCGGATGATAATGTATCAAAAAAAGATCATCATAATCCGTAGGTTTTGTGGACAAAATTTTTAACGAAGCCAAAAAAAAGTTCCAGCAAAACACAAAAAGCTCATAAAAGCGCAAGCATTTTGCTCAAAACGAGAAAAATCCTCCGATAATGCTTCAGTTTTCCAAAAAAACACTCAATCAAATGACACTCTCTATACAGATATCTGTTGATAATCAGGGTGTCTTTCAATTTTTCTTTGAAGGAATCCCAGCTCTGCAATCTTGCTGTGCTAACTGATGAATAATAGTGTCAGCATCATTGCCTTTGTTTGCTATTAACACTCCAGAGAGTTCTTAGCTTAATAGACTAAGTGTAATCACTCCCTTGTCTTGGCGTAAGAATAAATTTCAAAGGCAGACTCAATCTATCGACAGCAGTAGTAGAAAATCTTCCTTTGCTGCGACTCAGGAATTCTTTTCCTCCTGAGAATCATTTCTTAATCCAGCGGAACAGACATCTCCCTGACGATAGTCGAGTCTATAGAGATATACTCAGAGTTTCCTATAACATATCCATCCACGGTAGTCCTTGTTGTTTTTTGCAAACTCAGGCTGCCATTTTTTTATCTTTTTCTTGCTCTTTGCTCATCAAAAATTTTGTCCACAGAACCTAGTGATGTCGCTTAATAAATTATAAGAAGGTCATTTTTTCAATCGTATAATCATGATGTCGTTTTTCTATCGTTTGCCTGATATAGTGAATAGAGAAAAGCGATGTCAATAAAAAGGATTTTATATAATGTTAAAAGAGGCCCTAGAGTTTCGTTATGCAACAAAAAAATTTGATAGGAATGCCAAGATAGATCATGTTCTATTACAACAATGCTTTGAAACCGCTCGGTTGGCTCCATCATCATATGGATTACAACCTTATCGATTTCTGACAATTACAGACCAAGCTCTTCGTGAAAAGCTTGCTCCTGTATGCTATAACCAACCTCAAATTACAACATGCTCTGTATTGTTGGTTGGTCAAGCTCGTAAAAAGATTGATGAGGCATTTATTGAGCGATATTTGGAAAATATTGCAGCAGAGCGTAATGTGACATTAGAAAGCCTCGCAGGTTATCGTCAGATGATGTTAAATATGATTGTCAACGGTGGAGCGTCCGATCAAGAGCAATTATCATGGACTCAAAAACAGCTGTATCTCGGATTAGGAGTTCTTATTGGTGCCCTAGCAGAGGCAAGAATCGATGCATGTCCTATGGAAGGTTTTATCCCTCAAGAGGTCGATCGTGTTCTTGAAACCGATCGAGATTATCATTCTTCTGTGCTATTGGCTGTTGGATTGCGTGATGTCTCCGATCAGGCTGCAATGATGAAGAAGGTTCGTTGGCCTTTATACGATCTGTTCGTGGAAGGATAAGCTTTACAGCAAGGGAAAGCATTAAGGTTGCTGTAAAGCCAGCAACCCATAAAAATATAAACCACAGATATGGCGTATAAGGGTTAGTAGTGTTCGTTTTGATGGACATGAGATTTACCCCAGAAAATACTGTACGTGTATATTGTGTATGCCAAAATAACAGGCATAACAATTAACATTCCAATCAAAATTAATGAAAGACTTGTGTCTGCTGCACTCGCCTGATCTAATGTATAGTGATAAGGCACAATCCAAGGATGCATGCTCAAGCCTAACCCTATACAGCTTAATGCAAATATCGAAACAATATAAAGAAAAGGGCGGTATTCATATTGACGAAATTGACAAGAGCGAATCGATTTCCAAAATCTGATCATTAATGCTCCTAAAAACAAAATCCAAGCCAATGTTAGAGAGGTCGAGCCCCATGTTGCAAACCAACGCTCTCCAATCTGTGGTTGTATCATCGGTAACATTAAGAAAATCACAAAAGCAAAACTCGAAACAATAATCGACGTATATAAAGCTGCATATCGTG
>VGTX01000169.1 GCA_016874315.1 Gammaproteobacteria bacterium
GTTGAATTGAGCTTTACCATAAGCCCCTTGAATATCACATGCAAAAGATTCAAGATTGTTAAAAGCTGCAACGCTATATCCCAAATTTTGGGAGGGCGATGTGCTGTATGTTTGTCCCATTGTAATAATGCTAATTGGAGCATTCAGGGGTGCATGAAGATAGCCAAGACCAGCCCCAATCATTAATCCATCAAACAATTCACGAGAATAATGAAGACGTCCACTGTAACCTATGCGTAAATTTTTCTCATCAAAGTTTCCCGCAAAATTTACAGTACTGGATGGAGCTTCGAAGTTTGCTGAGCTTGAAATATTCGAACTACTATCGATAAATGCTGTGTAGAAAGCGCTAAAATTTGCAGACCCAGTAATTGCATTCGCTGTCAGCGGAAAGGTTTCAATCCCACGGTGTAATGTTTGTCTCCAAGCTCCAAATTGATAATGGATTGCTCCAATTTGCCCTTTCATTGCAAATCCATCATGATTTCCTGAATATCCTATAATAGCGCCGCTTGCAAGATTCGTCGGAAATTCCGCAATGTATGGGCGATAATAAATCCGATCGGATGTAATTTCAGGGCATGGAATTTTTCCTAACATGAAAGAAACATTTTCACAGCAGTCCCATGAAAAATACGCTAATGAAAAAACACTCGATACAAGCGCTGGGTCAAACATCGCATATGATAAATTCGGAATAGCTCCATTTTCTTGCAAAGCAGTATTCCATCCTGATGGATTGAGATTAAATTGACTGTTTTCAAATCCTGGAGTTTCTAGCTCAATATGATATGACCAATTCTTCGTTAAATCAGAAACTATAATATCACTGATTTCTCCAGACAATTCACATCGTGCATGACTGATAAAGATATTATTCGGTAACATGATAGATGAAGGGACATTGCTGTTCGTAGAATTTTTTTGAGTGGTGGTCGCTCTTCCATCAAAACATATTTCATAATTTGATGTTAAAGCTTGTAATCCCGTACTAACACAAAATGTCATTGCTGTGAGTGAGAGGCTGAGTATTGATGTTTTTTTCATAACCGATCCATGTTATTGCTCATACTATCTTCATCATATCAATTTTGGAAAAAATACCTATATCTAGAAGATCGACTACACTAATAAAAAATAAAAAAGTTATATAACTCCATGCAAATAAAAAATATAATATTCATTATTTTTTGCGCCATCATCAATAATGCTTTCGCAGAAGAGGTTGTATGGAATACAAAACCACCAGAAGAGGTCTTTGGCCAAGAGTCGTTTGACCTTGCATGGACTGCTAAGGGCTTTCATGGAGAATATTCTTCTTTGTGTTTGTTGTGCCCTCAAGAGGCTGGTCCAGATTGTAAACCTGGTGGACTTCGGCAAAACACTCCAAAAGTCTCTGGAGAAAATGAACAAACATTCCAAACAACATTCGCATTTAGCTTGGCAACAATAGATGGAAATTATTACGCTACTCCATATGCCTATTATAATAATAAACTGAACTATCATGCTGAACCTGTTCTTATAAAATATCGCCGTATGCGTCCCACCACCTCCCCTGAGATTTCGAAAAATATGTGATGTTCCTCTCATTATGTATTCAATAGACTACTCTAATTAAGTAGACATCTTTATACAAAGGAGTGCAGATGTTCATTAAAAATAAAAAAATTATACCGCTAATACTTACAGCCTATATCGGTGCTCTTAATGCCCAAACCGGCTCAGAGCAAGTCACTTGGGTTCAAAAACCCCCAGCAAATATCGCGCCCCAGCAATCCGTCTCATTGTCATGGAGCGTGAAAAATTTCGATGGAGATTTTCATGCTGTCTGTACATTTTGTCCAGAAAGTCTTGGGCCAAATTGCCCATCGAGTTCCGATCGGCAGCAAACTCAAATCTACAATGGAACAAATAGTGGGACCTTTCAAACACAATATACATTGCAAGATGGAACTCCTGCGGGTAATTATTACGTGACTGCATATGGATTGTATAGCCGTAAGCAGCACTATAATGCTGAACCTATTTTGATATCATATGGTAAGCCTAATACCACGCAAAATAGCTCTTCCAACGCAACAAATGCACAAGCATCATCATCTTCCACACAACAAACTCAGCCTTCTTCGAGTAGCCAGGTTGTTGTTGTCGAGCAAGAGCCGTCGTCCTCCACAACTGTGGTTGTTGAGCCTGTACCTGGTGGATGGTGGTCTGGTTGGGGATGGGGTTATAACAATGCAGAGAGTGCTTATAACCAACATGAAGAAAATGTAGATACAGCCTATAATCAACATCAAGATAATGTGAGTAGTGCAGAAAGTCAGCACCAACAGAATGTAAATAGTGCACAAACTCAGCATCAAGATAATGTTAATAGCGCACAAACTCAGCATCAAAGCAATCAAGATTCAAGACAAGAAACCGCTAGTAGTCATCAACAAGGAGCTTCGCAGCGAAGCGGAGAAGGCCATAGTGGC
>VGTX01000170.1 GCA_016874315.1 Gammaproteobacteria bacterium
AATACTATGATCGACTACAAGACAGCATGGCGAATCAACAAGTCGTGATGAGATTTTTACGTCTTTTACTTTTCCTTCAAGTTTATGCTTGAGTGCTGCACAACAATCCGACCAGTCATTCTTATCGTCTTCTGTTTGAGTGTCATTATTTGAGAGGGTGTCTAGCTCTGCTAATGTAATAGATTTCAATTCTTTTTCTTCAAAAGCATGCAGATAATTCATAAGGGACTCATCAACACGGTCTGTTAATAAAAGAACTTCAATCCCTTTTTTCTTGAAGTAGTCCATGTGTGGAGAGTTCATTGCCGCATCCCAAGTCGATGCTGTAATGTAATAAATGACTTTTTGCTCAGGCTGCATACGGCTAACATATTCACTCAGGCTCGTCCAATGACCTTTTCCTGTCACAGTGGATGGGAATCTTAACAGTGGAAGAATAGGTTCTTTGAGTTGTGGATCTTCGGCTGGGAACATTTTGAAGATTTGACCAAAATGTGACCAAAATTCATTATATTTCTCAGTTTCTTTAGTGGACATGTCCTCAAGATGCGATAACACTTTCTTTGTAAGCGCAGTTTTCGCTCTTTCAATGGTTTTATGCTCTTGCAATAATTCTCGTGATACATTCAATGGTAAGTCTTGGAAGTCCACAATTCCGGAGATAAACGAGAGATATCTTGGAAGAAGAAGTAATGAGTCATCCGTGATGAAAATATGTTTAACGTGTAATTTAACGCGGGAAGGCTTTTCTTGATATTGCCATGCCATCAAAGAAATATCTTTGGGTATATAAAGTAAGAATGTGTAATCAGAAGAACCTTCAATTTTTCCATGTAACCAGCTCAACGGATCTTTATAATCTTTGCCAACCTCTTTATAAAAGCTTATGTATTCTGCTTCTTCGATGTTATTTTTAGAGCGAAGCCAGAGTGGTTGGGTTTCATTAATTTTTTCTTTTTTCCACGAAACATTCTCTGTAGACTCAGATTCAATCTCAGAAGAATCTTCATCATGATGTTTTTGCTCTTCAGACTCAAGATAAACTGAAACAGGAGCATAATAAGAATACTTTTCAACAATGTGCTTAATGCGGTATGGATGTAAATACTCATCATCTTTCATATGCGCAATAATTGTTGTTCCATGAGTTTTTCGCTCAGAAGCGCTAATGCTAAATTCACCTTGCCCATCAGAATGAAATTGCCATGCTTCATCTGAGTGAATCGATCGGGAAATGACATCCACTGATGATGCAACCATAAAGACAGAATAGAATCCCACTCCGAATTGCCCGATAAGTTCATTTAAGGATTGTTCAGAGGAGGAGTTTTTATCTTTAAGAAAATCATGTGTTCCTGAGCGCGCAATCACACCAAGATGATCGATGAGCTCTTGCTTAGACATTCCAATTCCATTGTCCGAAATGACAAGGCAACGATTCTTAGGATCGCATTTAATGACAACTTCAAATTCAGGATTAATTGATAGCTCTGGATGTTGTAGGCGCATATATTTTGCTTTTGAGATTGCATCTGCTGCATTCGCAATCAGCTCTCTCAGAAAGATATCTTTTTCAGAGTAAAGTGAGTGAATAACTAAATCAAGTAAGCGACGATCTTCAGTCTGAAAGCGGTATTTTTCAGAGTGTGCATTTTGAGACATAGAAATTTCTCCATCAATAATAGGTTTCTCTAATCTGTATGTGAGGGTGAATCACATTTTTTCAAGAGAGTCATTTCGATAAATTTATCTATTTTTTGATGATACTCTTCTAATTCAAGTTCTGTTAGGCAAAAAATGTGCTCTTTATTACCAAGAATTTTTGAACAATCATGCAATTGAGAATGATGTTTCTGCAAAATCCATATTAATCCCCTCGATTCAAGAGAGTTGTTAAAAAATAAATACACCTCACGAGGTCGATTTTGATTTAAGATTTTTAAACAATATTGTAATTCCGCAGGCAGTGCAGACCGTTTCGCCGTCGGATTGGTATAGCCTGGTAAAACAATCCATCCAAAGCTCTCAAAGATCTTCCAGTTTTTTATTAAAATATAATCATAAGGGTCTGTGATAATCCCAATTGGAGCCCCTTCTGCAATATGCACGCAATTCATGCAGGGAGATTCGGACTCTATAGGCAAGCTTGTGCCACAGCGAATACATGCTTTGTAATCAGAGAGAAATTTTAAAAGGGCTGTAAGAGTGGCGGCAGATTTTTCCGGATGGCGCAAAAAATCATTTAATATTCTTTTGGAAGCCACCGGCCCAATTCCCGGTAAGGATTGTAATGACCATGTGATATTTTTTAACACAGTGCTTATCATTGAATGAAATACCTGGATTCTGTGAGTGGAAAATTATGAATAATATTGAGCAAAATGCTTGCGCAACGCCGCTTCTTTCAGAGGCGGGTCAAGGAAGCTCTCGGCTTTTGGCCGATATTTTTATTGATTGATTAATTTGTTTTGCA
>VGTX01000171.1 GCA_016874315.1 Gammaproteobacteria bacterium
CGTAGTTAACTAATTTCTGTTGATGCTCATTGTGACCAGATTCTAAGAGCATAATGCGCTTTCCATAACTCTCAGAGGCCATGGTTAATATTTTGTTTTGGCTGGAAATATTTTTTTTGTCTAGGCTTTGTGAGGAAAGATTTTTTGATGCCAACATAGAAATACCCTGCTTTTAAAATATATGCTCAAATATATGCTCAAAAAAACTAACACGCTTGCGTATGAGGTATGAGTTGATCTGAAAGTTTATTGCCTAAGTATATGGTCCGAATCGTATCATTCGCAATAATTTTTTCAGGTAAATCAGATGCAATAATATGCCCATCTACTAAAACGTGCACGCGGTCACAAATGTTTAACGTTGCCGATAGATTATGATCGGATATCATAATGCCTATATTGTAGGACTTAAGTTTTTGAATGTGTTCTTGAATCTCTTCAATAGATCGTGGATCGACTCCAGCAAACGGCTCATCCAATAGAATATATTTGGGATGAATTGCAATCAGTCTGGCAAACTCTAGTCGGCGCTTTTGTCCTCCCGATAACGTAATTGAACGTTTATGTGAGACATCTTGTAGACCAATGTCATCAAGTAACTTTGCAATTTTATGACGCCGCTCTGTTCGTGAAAGATGCGGCTCTTTGCATTCCAGTAAGCATTCAATATTCTCAATAACGGAAAGCTCATGAAAAAGCGATCCATCTTGAGGGAGATAGCCCAATCCATGAAACATTCGTTTTTCTGGGGATAGCCAGGAAAGGTTAAGACCATTTAGCGAAATAATTCCTTGATTATGAGGAATAAGCCCCAATATCACAGAAAAAAGAGTTGTTTTTCCAGCTCCATTTGGACCAATGAGCCCACAAATCTCTTGTGGTTGTAATGTCAAAGAGATTTTTTGAAAAATTTTTTGTCCGGATGGTAATATCGCGGAAACATCTTGAAGTTCAAGCATTCTAAATCTGAAAAATAATACAAGTTACATAGATCATCGACATCAAGAAGAATTTCATGAGGAAATTCGTCAGAATTATATGATTTTATTGATTAATTTCTGTGTGGCTGTCTATTTCAATCGTTTGAGATTCAATATTAAATTGAGCGCTGGGCCCTTTAAAAAGAAGCCCTTGAGTTTTATCCGTTGCGATAACATTACCAGTGAGATAGATGATAGATTGATTTTTTGGCCAAATAGCCTGATTGGCATGCAAGACGCGATTGGGGTATTGAGTAACTTCAATGTTGGTTAGTAATACCTCTGTTTCATAAAAAGTTGCGGTATTGGCTTTCAATACAGATCCATTTGTTAATTGAAATGTAAGCGACTCTGCATAAAGTTGGGTGGGTTCAGTTGGCGCGGGAGAGCGTATAATTTTCCCTGAAGGGGTCAGTAATACCCCTGCAATTATGATGCTGATTATTAGGAGTTGTGAGGTTTTTTTTAGTATTTGCATTTAATGTAGCTCTCTTTGATATCTGCGCATTAAATACGCTACTTCACCGACCGCACCCCATCCCCCATCATGGGAGGTACAATAATGCGATTTTTCTTTGATTACACTAGAAGCATGAGGAACTGTGATGGCTAAACCAACTTTTTCAAGAAGGGGGATATCCCGCTCTCCATCTCCCATATGCGCACATTCCATATCTGTAAGATTCATGGCTTGTTTTATTTCTTCATATCCAATTCTTTTATCTTTTGCTCCGAGATAGATAAAAGGGATATGTAATTCTTGCAATAAATGTTGAAGCAGTTTACTCTCGCTGGAAGAGATAATTCCAACAATAAATCCCTGGTTAATGAGGTCGATTAAACCTTCCCGATCGTTTTGAGAGAATAAATCGGTTGAAAATGGGGGCTGGAGCGAGCGATATTGCAGCGTTAATATGCCTTCAACATCAAAGGTGAGGCATCGAATTTGCTGGATACGTGCAATAAGTTCCGGATGAATGATGGACATAGTCGACTTAATCGAGAAATCTCTTTAAGATAAGTATAATTAAAGAGGGGGTCTCGTGCACGTTTTGGAACAGACACAGAATTATTTGTTTCGATCTAAACTTAAAGACAGGGCTGTTGGAAAAAAGGTCTTGAACGTGCACAATATAATTCTCAAGGATATTCGAGGGACCGAATGGCACTCATTGAACTAAATAATGTAACTTTTTGTCGAGAGGGTAGGACTATCCTTAATGATATTTCTATTGAAATACAACCAGGGATAGTCACTGCCATCATGGGGTCGAGTGGCTCGGGTAAGTCAACACTCTTGAATCTGATGACCGGACGATTACAGCCTACAAAAGGAACTGTGCGGCTATTCGGTAATCCGATCACGCAGCAATCGCTCCGATATTCCTCCGCTATATGGAAGAGAATCGGTTTTCTTTTTCAATCTGCCGCACTGTTTAATGATTTAACTGTGTTGGAAAATATTCAATTCTCAGTGGCAG
>VGTX01000172.1 GCA_016874315.1 Gammaproteobacteria bacterium
TATTAGATCGCTTATTCTATAGGATATTCACTTAAACTTCAATTCCATTGTCCAGGCCAAGCTATGAACATCATTCAGCCAGTCTCTGGTGCGGCGTTTTGCAATTTTAAAATTCCAATAGGAATAGGTAATTCGAAAGCCTTGATCGACATCTGGAGTTTGTGTGATGTAAATCATATTTTCAAATGCATATCCAACGCCATGTAGATAACCAAATATATCAACTCGGCTGATATCTACACTCCAATAAGCGGGATTTTCAAGGAATTTATAATGTTGTTCCACGCGAAAAACGGGCAATAATAAGCGGGGGTGGGGGATGTAAGGGCTATCTGGCTCAATACGACTGCATAATGAAAAATTACCAAAACCAACGCCCATTCCTATAAATAGTTTCTTAGCAAGATCGGTTTGATAAAGCGTTGTTATTTTAGATTCGATGCCCCAAGAATGCCCATCAAAGGTGAATCGACCATTGCGGAAGACAACATCGGATTCAAGATTGAGGTCGTAGCTTAGAGAAAACTCAGATCGTACAGACCAGCGCTCGTTGAAGATTTTATCAAATCTTAGTCCTACGATGGGGGAGTTTGATTTATAGTTTACATAAACATCTTCTGGGACTGATTCTGTGCTTGCGAGAAAATCTCGGAATTGATAGCGAGTCATGCCGAAAGAGACAGTATAGTCATCAATAAATGATGCTACAGATTGAGTGGGAGTGAGTAATGAAAAAATATAAAGAAAATAGAAAAATATTGGTCGTGCAGTTTTCATCAGTATATTAAGAATTTTTAAATATGTCCGTTTGATATCATTATTTTAGACATATTGTCAATAGGATGAATGTTCTAGCATAAAGCCAATTTGATGAATATGGAAAAAAGACGATGCTTGATAAGCATCGTAGTAGAATGATTTTCTCTTTGTAAACAATAAGACATCAAGTGAATTTTCTTTTGAAGTCTCTATTTGAAATCTATGTAAGATAGAATTTGTTCTGCAGTAATAATCTAATCCAATTTCCCAATCAAGAGAAAATACTGTTTTGAAAGTAGAATGACGATTTGATTGATTAAACATGATTGTGAGTGGAAGTATTAGCGCAGGATTGACGGTTTCCCATACATGAGTTCCAAAATCGAGAGAATGGATATTGCGGTCTAAGTTATAACCAAAGCCCATACTCATTGAGAAATTACCGTATTTGGGGTAGTCCATTTGCACAAGAGCACACTGACTCCATTGGGCTGTGAGTTGTGGTTGGCTGTTGGTATTAGAATGCTCAAACGGACTGAACCGAAAAGAACTTTCAATGACAACATGTGTACGATCAAAGATATCTTTTTCAGCTGTTAAAGCGATTTCGTCAAACATGATTGGCGTCAGTGTCGGCCAATTAAATTCCCCTGGCTCTAAGCTATGTAAGTAGCAAGTCGCATGACAAAGAGGGGTTAATACTAGGGCTAGTAGAGATTTTGATTTTTGAATATTCATAAGATGATAGAGATATTCGTAAGGATTCTGAAGGGATATGTTCATGACACAACTCCTTCTAAAAATACATCGAACTCATATCTAAGAATATGTTGAAATAAAATGATTTACAAGCAAGCCAATGGGATTAATAAAATTAAGCTAAAAGTATGTATCTGATTAGGAAGCTAACAGACATAGATATGTTTTTGAGGGAAAAGGAGATTTTTAGGCACGAGTGGGATCGAACCACCGACCACCACCATGTCAAGGTGATGCTCTACCACTGAGCTACGCGCCTAGAGATGCGTTATAACACATTAATTATAATGACGTGATAACGCCACAATAATAAATCGAATCTTTATAGAATGTCAATAAAATTACACGCTGCAGCGGAAAACATTTTATACGAGGCTGTATAAAATAATGACGATCTCCTTTTGCTATAATGAGTTTGTAACGACAGTAAAATAGAAAAAGGAGATCGAGAATGAGTATAGAGTTATTTAAGCCGTATGTCGATTTTGTGTTTAAAGGGATTTTCAAAAAAAGTGAAAAATCTCTCGCTTACCTGATTTGCGCGATTCAAGGGTGGCCGGATGATGCTATTAAGTCGATCACCTATATGGACTCAGAACTGAATCGCAGTCAGCAAGATGGTAAAGCTGGGGCTGTGGACTTGTTTGTCGAAATCGAAGACGGGAAAAAGATTCAGATTGAAATCCAGGTGCTCAGTCAAGAGTGTTACCCTGAGCGAGCTGTCTACTATGCTTCAAGACTACATGCCAATCAGCTTCGAAAAGGGGAGCGTTATGGGGAATTACAACCTCTGATTTGCATCCATATTTTAGTGTTTAACCTTTTCAAAGATACGAGAGCTCTCAGGTCGTTCAGTCTCTTAGATGAAAAAAGCCATGAAAAGTTATGCGACCACTTAAAGATTGTTTTTCTTGAAATAAACAAGGCAGATCTGGATAATAAC
>VGTX01000173.1 GCA_016874315.1 Gammaproteobacteria bacterium
ACTGCGACTGAAATTATGAAACGAAGCGTTCTTGACCTATCAAGACAAGATTGGCAAGGTTTTTTTCAGTCGCAAAATCTCCCTGTTTTTCGTGCCTCACAAGTAATGCAATGGATCCACCAGCACTTGGTTGGATCTTTTGATGAAATGAAAAACATCGGGAAGTCTCTGCAAAAGCTTTTAGATGAGCACTTCTATTTCCCTGAAGTTCAAGTGATTTCTCAGCAAGAGTCTCAAGATGGCACCATTAAATGGTTAATTAAAGCGCATATTGGACAGTCTGCAATTGAGATGGTCTATATTCCTGAGCCCAAAAGAAGAACATTGTGCGTCTCATCTCAAATCGGATGTGAGCTCAATTGTCAATTTTGCCATACCGCAACTCAAGGGTTCGATCGTAACCTTACAACATCCGAAATTATTTCACAGCTGTGGTTTGTTCAGCGCTTTTTAAAGAAAAGAGCGTTTGATGAAGGCTTGCTGACTGCGACCGATCCTGCTGCTTTTGCCCAATATTTCGGAATTAGTAATGTTGTTTTCATGGGAATGGGTGAGCCTTTACGTAATTTAGATGCTGTATTGCCATCTTTATCGATTATGATGGATGATTTTGCATATGGTCTTTCTAAACGTCGCGTTACCGTCAGTACTTCGGGTGTGGTTCCAGGGATTGAAAAGCTTGGAGACTATACAGATGTTGCTCTTGCATTATCCTTACATGCGCCAACAAATGAAATTCGCGATCAAATCGTGCCTATCAATAAGAAGTATCCTTTAGAGGTGCTGCTTCCTGCTGTGCTCCATTATCTCGATCGCCACGATCGTCAAATGCATGTCACTATCGAATATGTTATGTTGGCTGGGGTTAATGACCAAGTCGCTCATGCTAAAAAACTTTCGCAGCTTATTGGAAAGTATCTTTCCGGTAGAGTCAAAATCAATCTTATTCCTTTCAATACGTATCCTACTGCAAAATATGCATGCAGTGATGATGCAACAATTTTAGAGTTTGCAAACTTGCTCCGCTCTAAAAATATCATTACCACAATTAGAAAAACACGTGGACCTGATATTCTTGGTGCTTGCGGGCAGCTTGCAGGTGATGTTTTGGATAAAACTCGACGAAGACAAAAATATTTGCAAGAATTAAGCCTGTCGCAGTCTGATTATTCCGAACGTACATCTTCTTTTTAGACATTTCAAACAAAACAAGTAAGGGCTGGTATATATGGTTAAAAATTCCCTAGGTTTTTTTTATCCGTTCTTTGAAATGTTTGGTCGCCTTTTAGGCTGGATCTATCCAGTGCCGAAAGAAGATCGAGAGCGCGTTTTTGTCCTTTTCTTATTGTTTTTTAGTGTTGCTTTTGTCTATAATACCCTGATGCCTTTGAAAAAAAGTATTATTTTGTATACGCCGGGTGCTGGAGCTGAGGCAATTACATATTTAAAGCCTTTTGCGGTCACTCCTGGTTCGATATTGCTGACTTGGTATTTCCTCTTTTTGAATCGTTCAACGAATCGCGATAATGTTTTTTGGATTATGCTACTGACATTTGTCGGATATTTTGCACTCTACACATTTGTATTGAGTCCATATAGAGAATTTTTCGCACTACATTCTTTGGCCGATTTGCTTTCCAATGCATTGCCTGCAAGTTTTCAGGCTGCACCCTCTTTATTAAGATATTGGATGCATACAATTTTCTATGCTCTTGTGGAATTATGGTCAACAACAGTGCTTTTTGTATTGTTATGGGGTCTCGTAAATGAAATCTCTTCTAAAGAGCAGGCAAAATCAACATATGCTTTATTTACAGTGGGTGCTAACCTTTCCTCAGTGTTTTCAGGATTAGTCATTTCATATATTAGCAAACTTCCATATAATCCAAATGGTCTATATGGCTCATCTCCTTGGGATCAGTCATTCTTCCGTATTATGCTGGTCGTCATTGCTGTGTCTGTGCTGATTCTCTCGTTATATGCATATTTAGTATATAAAGGGCACACTGCTGTATTCTATAAGCCAGATGCTCAACATAAACCAACAAAGTTTGAGAAAAAATCCATATCTATTTTAGATTGCTTTATTGAAGTATTCAGATCGAAAAATCTTCTTTATTTGACGATGATTGTCATGGGATATAACCTCGTTTATAACCTATCAGATGTTGCGTTTAATAAGCGTGTGCAATTGTCTTTCGCTAATGATGTTGTTGGAGCAAATGCATTTCTTTCTTATATTCAAATGTATGTTGGAGTCATATCAACGTTCTTTGCGCTCGTCGTTACGAATCTTTCGTTAAGATATAATGGTTGGACAGCAACCGCTCTCTTTACACCAGTGATTTATCTTGCAACTGGCGTATTTTTCTACATGGCTCAAATCCCTGGATTGGAGCATTGGATGCCAGCATTTGATATGTTTGCATTATATGCTGGAGCTGCGCACCTT
>VGTX01000174.1 GCA_016874315.1 Gammaproteobacteria bacterium
GATCGTAAGGTTTAAAAGAGCAAAGATCGCGTTTTAAAATCATTAAACTCTCAAGGGCAGCATGTGTGCGTACTGGAGCTTGGGTGTTGTGGACTGTGTCTGCGTAGTTTGACATAAAATCCCTATATATAGGTGGTTCTGTTATTAATAGACACAACATAGAGATATCTAAAGCAAAGATCAAGATGCAGTTTTTTGAGTGAAATGTAGTTAGCACAGATCGGATGATTTTTTTTTTAACTTATGCTGAGCCAGATCAAAGAACTAACGAATCTGTTTTGTATTATGAGGATTTTAAATAAAAATTTGATATATATTTATGCCAAGACTATTGATTTTTTCGCAAAGAAAGGCTCATTT
Source organism: Gammaproteobacteria bacterium (assembly GCA_016874315.1). Classification (GTDB taxonomy): domain Bacteria; phylum Pseudomonadota; class Gammaproteobacteria; order Berkiellales; family Berkiellaceae; genus LLD-282. Next base: position 361 of record VGTX01000174.1, read on the forward strand.
GATTTGAGCATTCTGGTGCCAGAATAATTTCAGCACCAGAAGATCGTTTTTATAAGAATTAGATTGTGAGATTTTTTGCAACTGCTTGCCAATTCACACATTTCCAAAATGAATCAAGATATTGACCACGGAGATTACGGTAATCAATGTAGTAAGCATGCTCCCAGACATCACAAGTGAGCAGTGCTTTGCGGTTTGAAACGAGAGGGGTCATTGCATTTGAGGTTGAGATAATCTCTAAATGTCCATCATGAGTAAGTGTAAGCCATGCCCAGCCCGATCCAAAAGTCTTTAAGGCTACTTCGGTAAAGAGCTTGCGAAAGCGGTCAATCGATTCGAATTCCGCAATAATCATTTTTGCTAAAATTCCCTCTGGGTCGCCACCGGCATTCGGTCCAAGGCAATTCCAATAAAAATCATGATTCCAAACCTGAGCGGCGTTGTTAAAAATCGGCCCTTGCTCACGTCGAATGATTTCTTCTAAAGAAAGTCCTGCTAGTCCGGCATTTTGACTAATAAACGTATTAAGATTATCAACATATGTCTTATGATGTTTAAGATAATGATAATCTATTGTTTCTGCGGAAATATGAGGCTCTAATGCATCATGTTTATAAGGTAATTCCATTAATTCAATCATATATGCTCGCTATATCAACCAGTTAAGTGTTTGTTTATTTTGATTCTTGGCTTAGATATTCTGCAACGCCTGTAGGTGTTGGAGTCATTGCTTTTTTGCCAATTTGCCAGTTTGCTGGGCAAACTTCACCGTGTTTTTCTACATGTTCTACAGCATCAAAGATTCGTAAAATTTCTTCGATTTGACGCCCAATTGGTAAGTCATGAATGAGCTCAGCTTTTACAACTCCATGAGAATCAATAACAATTGCAGCTCTTAATGCAATTTTTGCTGCATGATGCTCTACTCCAAAGAGTTGACATACATGGTGTGAAACATCTGCGCCCATATCAAATGCTACAGACCCAATCCCACCCTTAGATGGAGGGGTTTTTTGCCAAGCAAGATGGCTATATTCTGAATCTACAGACATTGTTAATACTTTGATACCACGTTTTTCGAATTCAGGCATGGCATTATGCAGTGCAATTAATTCAGAAGGGCAGACGAAAGTAAAATCTAAAGGGTAAAAAAAGATTAAACAGGGGCTTTGAGTCCGATATTCTGAGAAAAGTTGATTTTTCTTAAATTCATGTTCCGGGGTGAGGTAATTAAAACGAAAATCTGGTACGGTTTGTCCGACTAAAATCATATACAAAAGTCTCCTTTTTAAATACAGCTAGAAATTTTTCCTTCTTGAGAAAGTGCGAGCTCTTCAATGAGTGCACTGATTTCGCCATTGCGCTCCATTTCTAAGAAAATGTCACAGCCTCCAATCAATGTACCATCAATAAAGATTTGAGGAAATGTTGGCCATTGAGAATACAATGGAAGTCTTTTTCTAATATCAGGGTGACTCAAAACATCAACATAACCAAAATCTAATTGATGTTTCATCATAAGTTGTGCGACATGATGAGAGAATCCACATTGAGGGAATTTAGGTGTACCCTTCATGTATAGAACAACTCGGTGTTCAGATAAGTGTTTTTTGAAATCGGAGAAGTCATTTTCTGTTGTAGTCATAAGATAATTTTCCAAAAATAGCAGATCGTTAATGTATCAATTTTGAGCAAAATGGTTGCGCAACCCCGCTTCTTTCAGAGGCGGGTCAAGCAAACTCTCGGCTTTTGGCCGATATTTTTATTGATTGATTAATTTGTTTTGCAGAAGGCGGTGTTCTTTGATGCTGAATGTAACTCTTGACCACCTCTAAACTCGCTCCATCAACCGACACAACACAATAGCTTGGTGACCAAAAATGATTACCCCATAACTTAGGCTGAATATGTGACCAATAGTTTTTGCTAAGCACAAAGGATGATTTTCCTTTCAGTTTACCAATCAAATTGGAGAGCGCAATTTTAGGATGGGCACTGACTATGAGATGAACATGGTCGTCTTCGCCTGAACATTCCAATAATTCGCAAGCAAGCTGCTCGCATGTTTCTTTAAAAATGACCTTTAAGTC
>VGTX01000175.1 GCA_016874315.1 Gammaproteobacteria bacterium
ACTCTTGAGAGGACGAATCTTTATAAAGATATCTTCCATTATTCCAGTCTTCTTCTTCCTTTTGATTTGGCCATAAAATATATGATTCTCGATAATGCTCTTTTAAAGACAGGTAGGCATCCTGATCGAATATTGGGCAATTTTGAATGACTTCTAAAACACTCGTGCCTTTATGGTTTAGGGCATGATTGAGCAAGGATTTCATGAGTTTATGATCGACATCAAAACAACGTCCTAGCCAACTACCTCCAGCAGCAAGGGCTAATAATAACGGAGAAAATGGCTCCTCTTGCACACCTTGAGGCATGGTCTTTGTTTTTTGGCCGACGAGTGAGGTTGGTGAATGTTGACCTTTTGTTAAACCATAGACATGATTATTAACAAGAATAATCGTCATATTCACATTTCTTTTTATTGTATGGAGATAGTGGTTCAAACCAATACTGCAACTATCTCCATCACCTGTTATAACAATTAAAGGGCGGTCCGGTTGCACCAGAGCAATACCGGTAGCAATACTTAACGCGCGACCATGTAAAGTATGAAAGCCATATGTATTTAAATAATAAGGCAAGCGTGAAGAGCATCCAATACCAGATACGACTGTAACATCTTCTGGTTTTAACCCACGGGCTTCTAAGGTTTCGGCAAGATATTTTAAAATTGCATAATCACCACAGCCAGGACACCAACGCACATCTGTATCTTTCAAAAAAATCGAACGACTCATTTTGAAATCTCCTCAACCCACTTGCTTAATCGCTCACAATCCAAGGCCTGCCCAGTAATTTGACAGTGGCTTTCAAATGATACATTTCGGCCGAAACTTCTCAAATAGCGCACTAATTGGCCATCTGAAAGTTCGACGACAAAACATTTTTGATAATGTCGGAGAATGTCCCAGAAATTTGAAGGTAATGGCCAAATTTGTGTCAAGACAAGATGGTCGCCAATCATGTTTTGTGCAACATGCTGTCGATAATAATCGATGCTTCCACTGACGGAGCCGAATGTAATCCAAAGAACACTTTTATCATCCCCACAAACCCAATCATACGGCTGAGCTTGATTTTCTATTTTAGAACGACGTAACTGAATCATTCTCTCATGATTTTGAGCGTCATAAGAAACCTCGCCCGTTTCCAAATGACGCTCAAGTCCACCAATACAAGATTGCCGATCTGGAGTGCCCGGAATAATCCACGATGGAGCACCCATTTCATTTCTTTTCGCAAATGGCGTTTCAGCAGTATTATTCCACCCTGTGTATGGAAGGCTTTCTTCATACACAATCACCGTAGATGTATGTGCCAATGCAGCCTCGGACAAAATAATGACTGGCGACATTGTCTTAACGGACCAATCAACTGCATCGTTAATCACTGATATTGCGGATTTGACATTAGGAATCGCAAAAACAGAAACCCAAGATTCCCCATGTCTGCCAAATAATGCAGCTAATAAATCAGTTTGTTCGGTCTTTGTAGGCATACCGGTTGATGGCCCGCTACGTTGCACATCGATAATAACAAGTGGCAGTTCAGCCATAATTCCGAGACCAATCATTTCGCTTTTTAGATCAAAACCTGGGCCAGAAGTACAGCTCACACCAATTGCGCCGGCATAACTTGCCCCTAACGCCATCCCTGCTGCAGCAATTTCATCTTCGGCTTGGATGACTTGTAGTGATGTTGATGCAAATTTTCGCGCATATTGTAATAAATCTGATGCAGGAGTAATGGGGTATCCTGCCAAAAAAATTGAGCGCCGATGTCGTGCAGATGCTTGAATCAGTCCTAATATGATTGCCTCATTACCAGTAACCTGAGTGGATTTTACATCAATGGAATTGTTGAGTTGATACGGAACTGCAAATGAAATTTTTCTATCGATCGATGATGATGAATCAATTTCTGTAGTCTCCGCATATGCATAACCGATCTGTAAAGCGGCAATCAATATATCTGTTATTGAAGCTGGATAGCGATTAACAATCCACTCAATCCCATATGTCAGATCGATATTTTGCATCCATAATACGATACCGACTGCAATCATATTGCGGTTTTTCTTAGCTTTTGCGGCAGATAGATGGAATTGTGACTCTAGTCCACTTGCAAGCATTGTTAATGGTACTGGCATCAATTTATTTTTCAGCTCTTTTAATGGGTCGCCGTTCAATTTTGCTTTCGCAAATGCACGCTCAGTCCACTGATCGGAATCAAATAAAATGACAGTACGTGATGAAGCTCGATGCTGTAACACTGTATAAGCGGCTGGATTTAATGCAACTAATAAATCAATGTCTTTAGGAACATGTGTTAATTCAGAGCGAGAGAATACTAAATTGAAACTACTTACACCAGCCAATGTACCAATGGGCGCCCTGATCTCAGCAGGAAAATCTGAAAAAGACTGGACATAAAATGCAGTCCTAGCACAA
>VGTX01000176.1 GCA_016874315.1 Gammaproteobacteria bacterium
TCCATGAAATATTAATCTTTTGGGAAACAAATCCCCTTCCAACTTTCCCAACATATATTAATGAGTTAATTGAGGCCGATCCTGTTTTGAAGGAACATCTTGATCAACATGCACCCTTGGTTAGTGACCTAACCACTGAAAAGGTGATGCTATCAGCACGCTTCTCTCTAGAGAAATTTGATTTATGGCAATTTTCTGTTTTTGCTGGACAGGTATTATGCTACGATCCGTATGAAATTGCATATGCTGTATTAAACCATTATCAACAGTATTATCTTCAAAACGATGTACCGCAAACACTTCTAACACAGCATACAAATATTACAAAAAAACTTTCTCTCATGTGCCAAGGCATCTATCTTAATGAGATTTTAAAAGATTATTCTGAAACCAAGGAATATCTCGAAAGAGACGCACGCTTTACACCAGTGCAAATCATACATTCATGGCCAAAAGCATCACCTAAACTCTATGTTAAAGGACATGAATTGCTTTCCTATGCCCCACGGCCTCATGAAAAAATTATTGCATTTAATGATTTGATTTTTGAAGTACTATATAACAATCCAGCGATCAACATCGAGATTTTCTTTAGTGGATCTGGATCTTATTTGTCTCGAACACAAAAAGATAAAATCTTTGATAAATATCCTAGATGGAGTTGGAGTATAACTTCCTCTCATTTAATCCTTAATTATATAATTAGTAATTTAAGAAAAATAGATGGGACGATAAATCAAGAATGGCATGATTATATGGAAAAGATCTACTTTAAGATATTGTATGATGCTTTTATTTCTCATAATTACGATAACTTCTTATTATGTCCTGATCTGATAGATGCAACGCTCAATCGTATAGTAGAATATAAAGAATATTTTAAACACCTTTTCGTTAGTAGAATTACTGCTGAAAGAAGTGCAGGTATCTATCTGCGATGTATTGATTTTTTAGCTGCTCTTTGTGATGAAATATTATCCAAAGCTAAGAAAGGTATGAGTAGTCATGGATATTCTTCAGAAATTATGGCCATTTTTGAATTAATAGTTGCTTGTATAAAACATATTGATGTTCATGTGTTTCTTGATTCGTTCGCAGAATCCATTTTTATAAATTCTTGCAACTTTGTGAGAATAAATTGTTTTTCTCAGCAATGCCCAGAGAATAAACAAAAAGTTTCTGCTTTGATGCTGGAGCTATTGAGAGATACCAAACAATCTAATTCGGTACTCATTGCTGAGAAAATTTTAGAAGTGCATAACAGTTATGACATGAGTTGTTATGTGTTAGAAAAAGATCATGTGCTCCTATGCTTAGAACGAAAAATGTCTACGCAGATATGTTGCGAAATGGTCGATTTTGTTGCGAAAACAATAAGTATTGAGCAATATCTTGAAATGCTCGATCGGTCAATTGAGCCTCTTGTTATGTTGTATACAGGACAAAAGAGAGAAATTATTTTCAATCACCTGCTTCAGAAATTGGCTGAATTTGATGTTGCTTCGGAATTAATTAATCTTCATTCGCACAATATGCGCGAAAAGCTTAAAGCACGCCATCTGGGATTCGAAGAAGAATTGTCTGGAATCATTAGAAAAGAAACTGGAAAGAAAAGATTACATGATGATCAAGCTGAGCAACAAGAAAATATTGAAAATCATGCAACACTACCAGCCTCGCCAGCTCTCATATTTAGCGCAACTCCTCCAGGGCATGGTTCACCTAATCCAGAAGACGTGCTGCGCAAACGGCAAAGACCAAACGGGAAAGAATAATTGAAGGTGCCCCTATTTTGGGGTGTCTTTCAATATTTCTCATATACAAGCTGAGATAGTGATATCGAAGCTTGTATACCCCGATATCGCGACAGAACATACTCGAAGTCAGGCAATATCAGGATGAAAAGTCAACCTCCGCATGTTGTTTTCAAATCACTGCGTACTTCGCTGATGCATTTTTCGAAAAAATAATGGGCGCTACGACGGCTTCTTAAAAATTTCCCAATGATATGAGGCTATATGTGTATATGATGCCTTCGTAAGTGCATACCTATTTGATTTTTAAGTGAAAATGCTATAGTATATCCTAACTATATGCCCTTTCCTTTTATAATGTTAGAAACACTCTTTAGAAAAATACTCTTTCCTTATGCACGCCCATCGGAGCAGCGTGATATGACATTTGAATCTTTTCCTCAAGGTCAAGGTGAACATCATGAAGCAATTGAACAACAGATTAGAGCACTTGAAGCATACTATGCTTTCAAAAATCAGGACGACTATCCTTCAGGGTTTGTCGCTCTTTTAAGAACGCATGAGGATAATCAAGCGAGAGCCGGATTACAGAATGCAAATAATGCACTGATTTATGGCGGGCTAAGTCCAGAGGAAGAGCATCGAATCGCCCAGCGTGATTTACGTCGAGCAGGGTGGACTGAAT
>VGTX01000177.1 GCA_016874315.1 Gammaproteobacteria bacterium
TGATTGGTAAACTGAAAGGAAAATCATCCTTTGTGCTTAGAAAAAACTATTGGACACATATTAAGCCTAAGTTATGGGGTAATCATTTTTGGTCACCAAGCTATTGTGTTGTGTCCGTGGGTGGAGCAAGTTTAGAGGTGGTCAAGAGTTACATTCAGCATCAAAGAACACCGCCTTCTGCAAAACAAATTAATCAATCAATAAAAATATCGGCCAAAAGCCGAGAGCTTGCTTGACCCACCTCTGAAAGAAGCGGGGTTGCTCAAGCATTTTGTTCAAAAGCTTCAGAAGGAAAGTAAATCAACCCGATATCCTGCAACACAAATAGAAAAATTACTGAGAACAATTTCATTGGAGACAACATGACCACCATTATTGAAACAGAAAGACTGATTTTAAGAACCTGGAAAAAAGAAGACGCAAATCCCTATTTTCAAATCAACCAAGATCCAAAAGTGATCGAGTTTTTACGTGGCCCATTAACCATGGAGCAGGTTAATGACTTTATACCTGCGGTGAATAGTCATGGCGACAAACATGGTTACACTTTATGGGCTGCCTGCTTGAAAGAAACCGGTGAGTTAATGGGTTTTATCGGTCTCAATTATACCGATTGGGAATCAAATTTTACACCTGCAGTGGAAGTTGGTTGGCGTTTAGGATCGCAATATTGGGGTAAAGGCTTTGCTACTGAAGGGGCTAAAGCTTCTTTGGAATATGGCTTTAAACAGTGTGGCCTTAAAGAAATTGTTTCTTTCACAGTGCCAGCTAATATTCGCTCTATTCGAGTCATGGAAAAAATTGGATTAAAACGTGATTTAAATGGCGATTTTGCTCATCCTAAATTAGCAGCAGATCATCCATTGTCACAACATGTTTTATATCGTTTGAGAGCAGATGAGTATTTGCAAGGAGGCAAGCATGACTGAGAGATATTGCTTCACGGCGGTATAAATATGAACAGATACTCCGGATGTTCTTCCCCTGGGTTGACTCAGTGATCGGATGCTGGAGTTTTAGTTTGAACAGACAGATAAAAACTTGCCCGGTACGCTTCTTATTGAGAGGCCATGCGAGTATTGTTGGCTAGTACAATATGGAAATATTGTACTTAACGCAAGAAAATTAAGTACAGCTGATTAGAGATCAATCTTTTTACGAATCGTACGCAAAGCATCCCCAATATTTTTGGTTTGAAGCTTAGACACACCAACCTCGGTTGCAAAATCATCCCATTTTTTAAGAGCAGCTAAAACCTGATCAATGATCTCTAATGCCTTATCTTGTTTAATATTGCAGGTGCCTGCAAGTTTTAATAAATGTGCTTTATTTGGAATTTTCCCTTCGCCCATAATCATCGTCGAATGCTCACCCGCAGGACCTGAGGAAAAAGTTAAGTCGTAAGCTGGGGACACAGTCCAGTTACCTTGGTTATCCATTAAAAATGAAAAATTCTTTGAATGGTCATCGCGATTATGACTTAACACATTAAAAACGGCATTTCTAAATTGAATTTCGCACTGTCTGATATCTTTTGTTAAATACAAAGTCGCTTTCATGATACTTTGATAATCAAGGGATGGCTCCCTGTGATCAGCATGAAGAAGACCGGCAATAGTATGCATATGAATACGGTGATCACCATTTCTATCAAACCGTTTAACACCAAAGAAACCCATGCCTTTTCTTGAAGGAAAAAGCTTGGCTTCAGGTACAACAAGTCCAGCATCGATTGCCATAAGGTGATAAGCGTATTCGATAGCGCTTATGTCTTTGGGATCGAGCTGAGATCTAAACTTAATTAGCCAATCCACGCCATCAATATTCAGCAATACTTTAGGACGCGCTCCCGCCGAAGATCCTCCCAACACCAGCAAATCATCTACATAAGTATTGTTTTCATCTAATGTTGCTTGTATTGCGCTATCAATTTCATCTAAATCATTGGTGATATGAGATATAGCGATTGGATTTTCAGGTTCATAAGATAAAGCGCCCATACCGCTTGTTCCTACAAAACAAAGATGATCAAGCGGTGAGAGAGTGCCAGGATTAAGCCCTGCATTCATTAATTTTCGCTCTAGAAGTAACCGTCCCCAACCATCGGGCAAGCTGTCATTAAACACACCAAACAACCCTTCAAAGGTACGATCACTGGACTCTATAACACCTGCTTTAAGAGGTAGCTTGAAAGGCGATAACTCAAGGCCTGTTTTAATAAAAGCTAGATCATATTCAAAAAAGATTTGCCTGTTTTTCAGCAATAACCTTCCCATGAACTGCTTTTCCAGAGAACCCTGATAATACACATAAACAAGATTTTGATTTGAGAAGCTCATTTTCTCCCCCGTTTCCTTTTTCCATTATCAATCAGCT
>VGTX01000178.1 GCA_016874315.1 Gammaproteobacteria bacterium
ATTGTATTCCTATTTATGCTATTTCAAAGAACATATTGAGCAAGAAGAAGAAAATAAACAAAAGCATAATATCCCGTCGATCACGAAAACACTATATTTTTATATTATCCAGAGAGATTTGAAAGAACAATTCAATAACCAAATCAAAAATTACATTCTCCAACAAATTGGCGCGGCAGATCGATTAATATCTGTAGATAAGATTCTCAATATACTACGATACGCCTCAATTTCAAGCTGGGACATATCAGATCTGAATACCGTATTCTTGTATGTTATTCATGACCTCGATCGTGAAAAATCCATGTGTAATTTAAAAAATAATAATCAGATTGATGAACTACAAGCGAAATTTAATAAATTTTTATTAATATACATTCAGCATCACAATGCTACTGTACAAAAAGAGATGGAGTCTTGGATCGAAGAGTCGATCGAATTGCACTCCTTAGATAGTCTTAAAAAAGTTTTTGTATTTCTTAATACAAATCAAAATTATTTTCATCAGTTATTAGATTTAACGAGCATCAAGAGCATGATTCGGTCTTATACGCCTGCGCAATTAGAAGATCTTTGTTCTATTGGTGTCAACTGGGGTCCTTTAAGAGACACTATAAAAGAGTCCCTTTTGAGTTATGCTAACCTAAACGCTCGTCTTTACACAGAATTTTCGAGGTTTTTCTCATACCTTATATTGACAGATTTTGCTAAATGGAACGAAAAAGATTGTAATGCATTTATTGAATATTTCTTAACACAATTGCATAACCGAATAGATGATTCTGTTTCTTACAAAGAAAGCGAATTATTGAAAAATAGCTACAAAAAATTTACGTTATTGTGTCTTCAAAATCCGAACACCCTTTGCACGAATGGTATACTCTATTCTTCTTTACAAGAACTTGTTACCAACTATTCACTCACCACCGATGAAATACGAACAATACTTCTTTTCTTAAATCGTGATAAGAAAGTGTGTTTTGATTTTATTCATTCGCGCGATTTTAGATGGCATATACAATCAAAAACCGATTTAAACCAAAGTGATTCTTTAAAAGAGATTTTCTCACTTCCTCTTGAATGGAGTGGTCGATATGATGGTATGTCGTTTGTTGAATCTATGATTTTGGATTTTTGGTCTGATAGTGAGGATTATTTTGCTGTAGTGATTGATCATATGATTCGACACACTCAAGCTGAATTAACGAGTGATATGATTGATAAATTGATGTCTAAATCTCAGGCCTATCCAATTCTTGAGAATACGTTGAAATTTTGTCAAGAAAAACAGCCTATTCTTTTCTTATCGAGAAAATTGAAAAATACAGTGCACTGTCATATTGATGAATGCTCTGTGCGGCTTAAATCTATGATTTTCTCTGAGCCCCAGGCAGTGACAAGATCTTCAACAACTCCACTTTCCAAGCACTTTTCTTAAAAAATAAGTTCTATACGTCTGCCTCGATATGAATTGATAAAACATGATTGCCGAGGCAGATTTTTTTATTCGATAACGCCGAGCTCTTGCATTAATGCAATCAAAAAAGCATGGCGTGTTGCTTCATTTTTTTTGATTATTGGAATAATATTTTTAAGATATGGGTCTTGGGAATATAATAAATCTGCTTGATACTCAACATGTACGCCAGATAATAATACCTTGCCTTTGAAGTGGTTAACCAGAACAATCGCTGGTCGGTGATTTTGATACCATCCAATCACTTTTGTATTCGCAATCCGATCGGCATTTTCAAAAAATGCACCGCCATTATAAAAAATAACGGTTTTTTTAGAATCAATTAAGGTTGTTGATATCTCTTGCGCGGATGCACCAATTTTTGATAGATAATCATATGGTGCACAAGCTGGCCCCACAGCTTTTCCTGGGAAAAAATTAAGCTCACGAGTCCCAATAACCTCTAGAGGTCCATTTTTATCAAATTCCACAAAAGCAGAGCCATAGTATCCTCCTGCGCAAATTCCGAGAAAACGACCACCCGATGCGACATACTCTTTAATCCGTGCATTTCCATATCCATTGAGATTTTTTGCATAATATCTATCAGCGCCACCTGGTATAATCAGGAGCGTTGCATCCTTCATCCAATTCCCTTGGATAATTTCTTTAGCGGTAATAGATTTGATCGTCATGCTGTTATTTATAAGACGAAAAGCATGCACAGTATGCGCGACAGATTCCATGCTTACACCCAGATCGTGATAAAGATAAATAACGGTTGCGTCTTTCAATTTCTAAACCCTAAAAAATATTCCGAATAATTAAACACTGTACAAAAAATACCGGTATTTTTATCCTATATATCATAACACCTTTTATGAATGACTGATAAATGTTTA
>VGTX01000179.1 GCA_016874315.1 Gammaproteobacteria bacterium
CCAATTTTGAGCGTCTCCAATATACTTTTCTTGCAGCCATCCAAAATTTGTTAAAATTGGAATAAGCTTCATATCGCCAGATAAAACAGGCACTGCTGAGGGTAGATGAAGAACTACACGATACTGGTCTAATGTTTCTGTTGAAAGTGGTGCAGCTGCATAATCTATACAAAAAAGCTGGTCGCGCAACCCTTTTGGATCGTCTATTTGAAGCCCCATATTAGAAAATGGTACGGCGAGTTGATTTTTTAACAACATGTAAAATGGGGTGCTTGAGTCAAGCTTAGATAGCAACCAGTCCTCTAGCAAAAACGATGTGTTCATATTTGTCAGAAATCTAGTCAATACTGCCTGATTAACATTGGATTGTGTTAGAAATTTTGGAAACGCAAGTTGGATATTAAAGAAATTGTCAGATGCCGTATTGAGTGTTGGGACAGCAATAGTCTGAAACGCAATCGAAGAGTTTAGAGTGGATATTAGATTAGACGTTAACGTGTTACTGATACTAAAGGGAATTTGCGCGCTAGAACGATTGGATGTAAAACCTAAGCCAGAAGATGGACTACCTATTGGTGTTGCAGCCAAGTCGACAACTTGCTCTAAATAGAGCGGCTGATCTTCTTGAGCTTGCTCATCTGATTTAAAAAATTCACGCCATTCACCCGAAACCTCGCCTTGCTCATTCACTTCAGGCGAAAAAATCATACCATCAGTATTTTCAATAGCGATTATGCGGCCGGCTTGTTGATCGATTTGGTCGCCACGATACACAAAATCCCCTGTTTTTAGCAAAATAGGTTGATTTGAGCCGTTACGCCGCACCCACACCTCTCCTTGAACGTGACGAACTATTCCAATGACATCATTTTTCGTTTCTAAGAGTTCTGCGCTCATGATGGATCCTTCCTTTTTTCGATCAAATATTCACTAACGCCTGTATACAAATCACACGCTTGATATCCTATGATTTTCGCAATGAAGACTTTTACAGGTTAAGATTGAGACTAGTCTATAGTTCAAATTTCGTAAAATAACTAGAAGAGCTTCCAACAAGACATTTGAAGCAAAATTTGGCAAGATTAGAAATCGTGTCTTTTGTTAGACCGTAATTGTTTTTTAGATCATCTGATGCCATTGCAAAATTTATGAAACGATGGGCAAATTACGTAGCTTTATTCGTTTTTACTAACTTGTTATAATCATTAAGTTTAATGTCAATTAATTTTATCAAATTAAGAAAATGTTCAATCTTTTCGATCACAAAATATGAACAATCTGTTACAATAAACGGACACCCTTTTTTTTAGTGAATAATATGGATTCTGCAGTATTACTAAGAGAAGATGCCCTTACTCATCTCCACTCTGTTCAAGATTGGATTCGATTTGGAATCTCATTATTTAATCAATCTGACTTATATTATGGGCACGGCACGTCATCTAGCTTAGATGATGCGGTTGCGCTTGTTCTCGGTGCTTTATCATTACCACCTGATTTAGATGCATTATATTTTCAATCGCGCCTTATGCCAAACGAGCGTGAACAACTTCTTAATTTGATGATTGAGCGCATTACAACACGTCGCCCTGTTGCTTATTTAATTGGCACAAGCTATTTTTGTGGCTTCCCTTTCCATGTAGATGAACGTGTTTTGATTCCTCGCTCACCAATTGCTGAACTGATTGAAGAGTCTTTCTCTCCATGGATTGATTCTGAAAAAATCGAGCGTATTTTAGATATCGGAACTGGATCGGGATGCATTGGTATTGCATGTGCATTACTTTTACCAGGTGTAATGGTCGACGCTGTTGATATCGATGTCAAAGCGCTAGAAGTTGCCTCCAAAAATCGAGCCCTTTATAACTTGGAAGATTCAGTCAGACTTATTCAGTCCTCTTTATTTTCAGGGCTGGATGCAGACGATCAGTACGATGTAATTATTTCGAACCCACCGTATGTTCCAACCTCTTCGATGTATACACTTCCTGCTGAATACAAGCATGAACCACGACATGCGCTTGATGGTGGAGAAGATGGGCTACTCTTTGTTGATGAAATTTTACGACATGCAGCTCATCATTTAACTGAAAATGGGATTTTGATTGTTGAAGTCGGTGAAGCGCAAGAACATTTGGAAGAAAAATATCCTGAAGTTCCCTTTACATGGCTACAATTCGCACGTGGCGGAGATGGTGTATTCTTACTAACAAAACAAGAACTCATTGATTATCATCAATTTTTTCAGAGCAATCGCCAGTCAAAAGAATAGCTAAAACTGGTAAACCATAATTCTTATGCCATGATAGGAATTATGGTTTCTCTTTTATGCTTAAGTGGTTATGATTTATATTCTA
>VGTX01000180.1 GCA_016874315.1 Gammaproteobacteria bacterium
TGTTGAGGCAGGATATGCAATTCAGGCTGCAGATACAGATGTTTTCAGATTTATGCAGTCTACCTCTGCAGGACTTGTGCCTGCTATTTTTAGCGCAGGAGCATTAACAGGTGTTTCAACTGTTGCAGCATTATCTGCCTCTAATGATAGTAATGTTATCCATTACTCGCTAGAAAGTTCGATTCCCAATTGTGCTGCAAACAGAGATATTGTCTATTTCTTCCATAGCCCAGATAAAATAGATCTATCTATGCTGCTCGATGAATTGAGTGTTCCAATCGAATTTAGAACAATTTTCAATCCTCAAAACAATACGGTCGATCCAGGAGTCATTTATCTTTCTGATATCACATCGGGAGATTATTTCAATCCACTAGCTCATAGCGAAGTCACATCGGGAACGGGTATTAGTGTCGAGTATGGCGGAAACACATACTATATTGCAGATGTATATGGACTCTCTCCTTCAGATTTTGCGATTGTAACAGGAACATCTGATGCAACATCGAATTACTTTATAGTATCGTAAGAGTAAGGGAGCAATAATAAATGCAAGGAGCCATAAGTGAATTGGTATACAACAAGTGAAACGCCAGGGGTCAAAACACAACCCCTAGCAGAGTGGTCCTTAAAACAATGGACCCTCTGCCCTAAATGCCAAACACCCGCGCTAAAATCTCAGTGGGCGTCTGCTTTAAATGTGTGCGGCTCTTGTCAATATCATGCACCGTTATCTGCTCAATCAAGACTAGCGATGCTCTGCGACCAGATTATACATCCCATCAGATCTGACTTGCAGCCAAAAGATTTTCTTAAATTCTTTGATACACAACCTTATTCAGAGCGATTGAAAATTGCTGCTGCAAAAAATAAAAGCTCTGAAGCTATTGAGGTTGTCTATGCAAGTATCGCTCAAGTCCCTCTAGTATGTGCCGCGTTTGATTTTGGATTCATCGGCGGATCGATGGGGGCGGTTGTTGGGGAAAGATTTGTGCAAGGTGTGCAATTTGCTTGTCAAAACAACCTTCCGTTTTTATGTGTCGCAACTAGCGGTGGTGCGCGCATGCAAGAGGGGGTGCTTTCTTTAATGCAAATGGCTCGTACATCTGCAGCGTTGGCTCAGTTTTCACAGAAACGCTTGCCATATCTTGTTGTCCTCGCTTCACCATGTATGGGCGGCGTATCCGCATCCTTAGCAAGTCTCGGTGATTTAACAATCGCTGAGCCTGGAGCTTTGATTGGATTTACTGGGCCGAAAGTCATTGAACAAACAGTTGGTAAAAAACTGCCCAAAGATTTTCAAACAAGCGAATCTTTAAAACAACAAGGGTTTTGCGATGCGATTGTTCACCGACATGATTTGAAACAATACCTCGCTCGCTTTCTACATCGCTGGGCCTGAGTATATGATTGGATTATGCGATGGAGTGATGTGCGTTTGGATCGGCATTTCTGCGTTTTTCGGATATCGCCGCGGATTTGCAGAACAAGCTTTGCGTATGCTTCCTTGGTGGGGTGCTCTCTTTCTCACGTTTTTTCTTATGCCCTCATTTGCAAAATATGTCCATACATTTATTCCTCAATATGACTTAACGTATATCTTGATAGCAGCGCTCTTTTCAGGGTACGGGATGTTTTATGGAATTGGCCGAATTATAGGAATTTGGGTTGAAAGGGTTTTTCTCGGTCCACTTATGAGTGCATTATTAGGGGCAGCTCTTGGAGCGCTCGAGGGTATCATCGTCATAGCTGCTTTATTCGCATGCATTTGGTTTTGTGATTTAACAACCCTCCCACTTTTTAAAGAGTCTTATGGAGCAAAAGTAGTCTTTGCTTTTTGTAATCAATGGTCGAAAAAATATATTTGGACTCTTCTTCAAAATCAACCAAAACAGTTTTGGCGCACAGTGTTCATGTAAATTTTATACGATTTATTGTCGCAGATCTGGACTGTATATTATAAAAATATGATATCATCCCTACATAATCAACAAGTTAGTTTTTTAATATGCGCCGATTTCTTATCAATAAGCTCATTCGCGATCGTATGTGCGAATATATGACCAGTAGAGGTTATCAATATACTCCAACCATTATGGAGCAGCCCGAATACATTGCAAAACTGCGAGATAAAATCTCCGAAGAAGCTCAAGAGGTCTTTGATGCTCAATCTCGCGAAGAACTCATTGTAGAGCTAGCTGATTTATGTGAAGTCATTGAATGTTTATGTGAGGCTGAAAATATTAGTGAACTGCACGCCCCTAAAGGGAGCATGCTTCCCATCAAGCAACATCAATAAATTGATCTTGCTTGATTTTCTTTTTTGACGGTTCATCGATCGCT
>VGTX01000181.1 GCA_016874315.1 Gammaproteobacteria bacterium
AAGGGAGAAAATCCAGGGCGAATTCCCGTTGAATTCCCTCAAAAAACGCAATGCATTCTGAATGAAGATGCAGCAGCTAAGCTAGGGGTGCAATTTTCTGAAGAGTTACTAGCAAAAGCAGACGCTGTGCTTAGAATTCAGCCGGCAGTGTAAGGGTCCTAATATTTATGTTATCAAGTTATGAATACATTCTCTGCATTGAACTTGGCCTATTATGGAGTGTCATTTCAATGGGGGTTTGGCTGATGTTTCGAGTATGCGGACAATCCGACCTGACCTGTGATGGTAGTGTTGTTGTGGGGGCTGCAGTATATGCAGCACTCACGCATTTGGGTTGGCACTGGAGTATTGCAACCCTGAGCGGCGGAGTGGCGGGAATGCTCGCTGGACTGATGACCGGAATTATGGCAAATCAGCTAAGAATTCATAACATTTTATCAGGCATTTTAACGACGTTTATGTTGTATTCGATGAATCTCAGGATTATGGGTGGTGTACCGAATCTTGCGCTCTTTGGGTATCATTCGATGTTTGACGATTCACCATTTTTGGTAGCTCTGATCGTGACGATTGGCGCAGGTGGTATATTGTGTCGTCTTTTTCAAAGTCGATTCGGTCTTGCGATTCGCGCAGCGGGGCATAATCCAGAGCTTATTGAATCTTTGGGATTGAGTCGATATAGAGTCATTCTTTTCTGTTTAATGTTGAGTAATTTTTATATTGGTTTTGGTGGGGCGCTTCTTTGTCAACATCAAAGTTATGCGGATTGTGGAAGTGGAGCAGGGACGTTAATCACTGCTCTCGCGTCAATTATGATTGGAGAGCGTGTGATTAAAACTCGCTCGATTACCGGATCGTTAATAGCAATTGTGATTGGATCGATTGGATATCGGTTATGTGTAGCGTTTGCGCTACATGCAGATTGGGTTGGATTAAAAACACAAGACTTGAACCTTATTACTGGATTGATTGTGGTTGCGATTATGGCTCACCCTTCGAGAAAAAACTTATGCTTCAAATAAAAAATCTTTATTGTGTACGTAATGCAGGCACAGCACTTGAGCGTGCTGTATTAGTTAATTTGAATCTCACGGTCAATAAAGGTGAGATGGTCATTATCATTGGCGGAAATGGTGCAGGTAAATCAACATTCTTTCAGGCATTGACTGGAAAAATGGAGCTTAGTAGTGGATCGATATTTTTAGATGGACATGATTTAAATCAATGTTCTTTACAGCGAAGAGCTGCTGATATTGCATGCGTGTTACAAGACCCCAAATCTGGCACAGTATCTGAATTAACTGTTTATGAAAATCTTGTATTAGCAAGTCAGCGAGGGATAGGTTTTAATTTAGCACGATATCACTGCGGGAAACAGAAGTCAGATCTTTTTGAGTACTTATGTCGTGCGAATATTGGACTAGAAAGACATTACGATCGGCTTGTCGGAGAGCTATCAGGAGGTCAGCGGCAATCTTTGAGTGTTTTGATGGCATTTTTACAGCCAGCAAAGCTGATTTTGCTTGATGAAATTACGGCGGCTCTCGATCCGAAATCAAGTCAAAGAGTGATTGCACTTGCAAATGAGATGGTGCGGGCTAATAATCAAAGCTGCTTAATGATTACACATGATTTGAGACAAGCGTTAGCATATGGCGATCGAATTGTCGTTCTCAAAAATGGGGCTTTTGAAAAAGAATTTTCTGGGGCTGAGCGTGATACTTTAACGCTAGAAGGGTTGCAGGATGTTTTTGAAGCCTAGGAGCTGGGCTGTTTGACAACCTTATGATTCACTGCTTAGCTTATGAGCAGATTATATCCGACTCATATTGAAAAAACTATGAAAAAATTAGCATCTGACACACTTATGGCTCTTTGGGGTGGCTCGCCATTTTTATATCCGATGGAAGATGTGCTGTATCATTTAAATTCTGAACAAATTAGTATTGGTCAAGGCATTACAGTGAGTCATCATGGCAAAGGAGCGTATGTAATATCAAATACGAATCCCACTTCCACGCAAATTCTAACCACAATTTCTGGAAGATTGCCAAAAAATTCTGAAGATTTAACAATTGAGTTGATTGATACAGATAATACACCGGTGACCTTAACGTTACGTTACTCTAATCGGGTGCTGACAGTTGTTCAGCATGGATATCGATATTTTGTTGTATAGAATAAGGAGCCCTCAATGAAAATCATTACTGCTATTGAATTTTTAGAAGTTTATGGTGGAACAGCTCCATACGTTGGACCAATCACGATGGATGTCGAACTTGGAACAGCGATTATTGCACCCGGGTG
>VGTX01000182.1 GCA_016874315.1 Gammaproteobacteria bacterium
CAATTTCGCCACTTTCGCTTTTGTAAGGCACATAATGTCTAATGAATGGGGTGAACGATGGGGATCGAACCCACGACCACCGGAGCCACAACCCGGTGCTCTACCGACTGAGCTACGTCCACCAATGCACTTCTATTCATCAATGTGTTGAATAGATGCAGATAGAATTATTCATATCTTCAAACAATTTTATGTTTGAGCGATTCATCCATGTTCATCTGCTTTACAATCGATAAGGTTACACGCTTTTTACGCAGCATACAAGAGTTTTTTAACAAATTTCTAAGATATTCGACATGAATATTCATTTTTTTTAAAAAAATCGTCTTCTCATCATATTTCGAGAGTAATATTCTCTTCAATAATGCGTGCGTATCGTTAAGATTTTTTATCGTCCATGCGCGTTTATCATGTAGATGAAAGCACCATGACAGTGATTCAAAGAAAAAAGAGAAAATTGGAAAAACACTAACGTTTATTGAGTAAGCAAAAGGGGTAGGGGAATGTGCGAAATAAATATAATAGATGGAAGGGTGTTGGAGATTAAGATTATTGAAAGAATTACTGCCCCCGGTAGGACTCGAACCTACAACCTTGGGATTAGAAATCCCTTGCGCTATCCTGTTGTGCCACGGGAGCTAAATCTCATATGCGATTATAAATGAACGTCGGGATAGAAGGATTTGAACCTTCGACATCTTGCTCCCAAAGCAAGCGCGCTACCAGGCTGCGCTATACCCCGATTGAGCTTCATTGTATTCTGTTAAGGGTGCAGTGTCAACCCTTTTTTCGCAACAATATTAAAAACAAAATTATTAGGTAGTATGTTGTCCAAATTCTGATACAATCAAGCAATAGATCATGCCAATAAAAAAGTCGGTAACATAATGATTCCTAAAATTCTTTATGCCTCACCTCTTGTGAAAAAAACTGAAGAGCTATTACGTGAGGCTCAAAAAGCTTGTAATATTCATCCCAAACTTACTGTATTTATTGTTGGTCAGCATGAACCTTCATGGATATACGTCAGAGCAAAAACAAAGATTGCGCAGTCTCTTGGGATTGAAGTTGAGCTTGTTCCTCTTCCAGTAGATTGTTCACAAGCTCGACTTAATGAATTATGTAAGCATTACTCATCCGACCATAATACGCATGCACTTTTTATACAGCTGCCACTATCCAAGCATCTCGATCTTTCAGAGGTGATGCGCCATATTAATCCGATAAAAGATGTTGATGGATTACATCCCTATCATCAAGGTTTACTTATGGCTGGTCAATCTGGAGGGATTACACCCTGCACTCCATTAGGCGTTATGCGGTTATTGCGATATTACAAAATTTCATTAAAGTCAAAAAATGTATTAGTTGTTGGGAGAAGCTGTCTGGTTGGGCGTCCTATGGCACTTTGTTTATTAAATGCTGATGCTACCCCAACGATTGCGCACTCTCATACGCAAGATTTAACATCACTTATCCGTGCGAATGATATTATTGTGCTTGCAACGGGCGCTTCACGTCTTGTGAGTCCTGAAATATTTAATGATCGGCAAATTGTGATTGATATTGGCATTCACAGAGGTGTTGATGGTAAAATCCATGGAGATCTTGGTCCCATATCTGAAGAACTTATGCCGTGTGCGTATACTCCTGTTCCAGGTGGAGTAGGTCCAATGACAATTAACACATTGATGTATAATATATTTCAAGCATATTTTATGCAAAACCCAAATCCAAAATGGTTAGAATGGCAACACGCCATTGAATCTTGTATGTATGTAATATAAAGGAAAAACGAATGTCTAAAGAAGATTATATTGAATTTAAAGGCAAAGTCATTGACACTTTACCTAATGCAACATTTCGAGTCAAATTAGAAACAGGTAATGTTGTGTTAGCAATGATTTCTGGAAAGATTCGAAAAAATTATATTCGCATATTGACGGGAGATAGCGTCATTGTAGAAATCTCTCCGTATAATACTGCGATCGGCCGGATCACTTACCGAGATAGTCAAGTGAAATCCGATAAAGATGCGACCGATACAACAGCACGTTCTTAATGAATAAGCGACGACGCCCCAACGAGGGCAGTCGTTGCTGTTATTATAGCGGGAGTTGGTGAGCCTTTTTGAGCAAACTCAAGAGTAAGATCGTCTGAAAGTACGCGTACAATAGCGTGTCCGCCTTGAGTTAATTCTCCGAACAAGATTTCATTTGCTAAAGGTTTAGCAATTTTCTCTTTAATTAATCTCTTAATTGGTCTAGCTCCCATTTTCCGATCGTATCCAT
>VGTX01000183.1 GCA_016874315.1 Gammaproteobacteria bacterium
TGGGCAAAGTCCAGGGTGCAGCGATCGATGAACCGTCAAAAAAGAAAATCAAGCAAGATCAATTTATTGATGTTGCTTGATGGGAAGCATGCTCCCTTTAGGGGCGTGCAGTTCACAAGAGTGAGAATTGGCAATGTCAAAATTGAACCGCCAGCGCCTAATGCCCCGAGAATGAGGCCCATACCAAAAAGCGCACCATAACCTATCCACGGTAATAGAGCTGTCATGGTTTTTTATGATTCCAGGGCATCTGTGCAAGTAAGCAAGCCGAATAACAATGTCCTGAAAGTCCTGCATACATTTGACCAAGACCTACAAAAATCGGAATAACAAAAAGAATTTTACTAAGATATAAACCACTTAGCGTTCCAAATAATGTGAGACCTCCTTCCAAAAGCTGGAGTTGGCGCTCTATCGGTAAAGTGCATATAGTGTTACAGGATTTTTGCACTTCAAATCCTGCATCACGCCATGCCATAATCCCTCCTTCAAGAGAATATACATCGAGATTTGGATTTTCAGAGAGAATTTTCTGACAAGCATCTAAACTTCGTTTGCCAGCACGACAATGAAACACGATCGGTTTGGACGTAGCCGGTAATTTTGCAACCGATAATGTTTGTAGAGGTATGAGTTGTGCTCCTGCAATTGATTCTTGTGCATGTTCAATTTGTTCACGTACATCAATTAATATAATTTCTTGAGATTCTAACTTCTTTTTTAGTTCATGAGCGTTGATTGTTTTCATTTGATATTTCTCCCTAAATCATCAAAGATATGTTTAATAATATAGAAAACTCTATGTTGCACTAAGCCTACCAGTAAACTCCTTGATAATACACATAGTATATGAAAAAAATTCGGATATCTCTTTTGAGTTTTTCGGATATTCCATACTATCTCATGAGTAAGATTATCAATAAGAACAGACGTGTATGAACAATAGAGCTCAGCAGGTAATGAATTTTCATGTGCCGTTTAATAATAATTATGCAGTAACTTTCTCACATAGTGAATTAAAAACTCTTATAGAAACATTAAAGGCTTGGCCTGGAAACATATCCGATCGGGAAGAATTGCTTGTAAAACTCACTTCTTCTGATGTGGCTCCAGAAGACATCCAATATGTACACCGTATTTTGATAAAAGCCTATAAACAAGCTCAAGATTGTATTGTGGATGACTTGCATTCCATTATTCTTATCGAAATGAGAAATGCTTATATTCCTTCATTGCAAATACAATGTCATGCCGAAGACCTAAAGCATTACCTTGCGGAACAATGCGTTGATATCGCAAAAATGATCGCTTTACGACGTTTGCCCGATCAATCTGAATATGAAAAATCCTTAATCATTTTCGCGCGCGATTTTTTAAGTCGAGTTTGTCATAAATTATGTGAGCAACATGAAGATGAAGAAATTTCGGATGATATTCCTTTTGTTGAAGCCTTTCGAGCTGCACTGTCTCGTGAGAAGCCTGCAGAATCTGAGGAGAAAATTTCGCATGATATCGCTGCATTGCTGAAGCAGCATATACAAACTAAACCCGAAGTTCGGTCAGTGCCAACTACGTTAATTGTTAGTATTCCTGAATTTAAAAAGATTGTTTCTGAACTCCACGATCGACATAAAAATGCTGCATATGATAACCAACAACTCAGTGCCTATCATTATGGCTTGCTCCAAGCGGTCGATCATGTTCTCGAGGGAGTGGCAACCTTGCTTCGACAAACCTCAAAGCTTCAACATCACCATCAAAATCGACAGCATTTGTTTGATGTTTTGAATGATATTGTGTTGCAGCATAATGAAAAAATGGAGGAATCCAAACATCATCCTGTGCATATGGCATCATGGCCTCCTGAAGCACACTCTCATTTAGATCATGTTGTCAGCATGAGATTGAATGCAACCCATCTTACTCAGCCTGCTGAATATGAGATGCTTATTTCTGAACTGATGCGAAAAATCCAATCGCATTAATATCTGCTGATTCATAGCAGGAAAGTTTGAGCAAAATGCTTGCGCAACCCCGCTTCTTTCAGAGGCGAGTCAAGCAAGCTCTCGGCTTTTGGCCGATATTTTTATTGATTGATTAATTTGTTTTGCAGAAGGCGGTGTTCTTTGATGCTGAATGTAACTCTTGACCACCTCTAAACTCCCTCCACCAACCGACACAACACAATAGCTTGGTGACCAAAAATGATTACCCCATAACTTAGGCTTAATATGTGTCCAATAGTTTTT
>VGTX01000184.1 GCA_016874315.1 Gammaproteobacteria bacterium
GGAAAATTACAACACCGCAAGAAGAATCTTATTTATATGCAAAAAGAGAGCATCACGATCTGTGGAACTTGCTGAACCAAGAGAAAATTGCTATCAAAGGTTTAGTATATTTCGCTGAACGTCCAGTATACAAAGCGGATATAAAAATTCCTTCCGTCACAGCTGAGTCCCTATACAGTACAGTTTGGCAAAAAATCCAAACATGGTCTTAAGTAGCAAATGCCCCCTGCTTTAACGTAAGCTTGAGAAAATAAGTAGTGCTGCAGCAATCGGTAAGAGCGCAGAATTATTGGATGAACATTTTTTTTCTCGCCGATAGTATGGGGGATAGCATTGAGTGCATGTGCAGCGTGGATTTTGCTCACAAGAGTGATAGTGGCAACTTTCTGCGCAGTTTGGGGGGTATCGTTTTTTCATAACTTTATTGTCTACATAAATATTACTTTTGATATAGTAAAAATATTAAGATGGAATATCCCTATATAGATTTATTTTTTTGAATCCCCGTATCAGCTCTGCTAATCTTCAAAAAAGCTCTTTAAAAAAATGATGTATCACACATGATGATGACTCAATGGTTGTACAACAGCCTTCAGCAAGAAAATCTTCTATATCCTGCATCGGAATCGAAAATCTGGTCGACACTACAGTCTGATTTTGTGATACAAGGACTGTCTAGTGAATACTTAACACTCTGTCAAAAGCTCACTAAAGAGCAAATCTCTTTTCTAAAAAATACATATATATATTCACCGATCGCGATGACTGAGCTTTTAAAGAGCCAATCCACTACAAAACTGGATCATTCGATAGAAATTTCAGATCTACGGCAATATACACAAGAAGCACTATGTAAACGCCAAGAGAGATTGCATTATATTGTGCTATGGCCTGAATCTATGCAATGGCTTGCTCAGCAATATATCAACGAAAATGAGCTCCCTCCTGTGCCAGATTGCTATTGTGCGCAAATTCACAGTTGGATAGAGAGTGCCAATTTATGTTATTGGATCGATCATGGATACCATCAATCTTTTGAAGCAGCGTGGAAGCTACAATCTCAGCACAATCCTAAAAGCTTCCATGAATATTTAAAATATGCGCTAATCAAAGGAGAAGCGCCTATTGTAGAGTATTTGATTGAGCAGGCTCCACAGTTTACTCACGATGATCTAACTGGATTATTGTATTGTGCTTTACAAAGTCATGAGTCAGGAGCTTTAAAATGCTTACTTAATGCTTATCCAATCTTACATGATTTGAAGTATCTTGAAGGGGTGAGTTTAGCTGATGAATTTATGATGCATCAATCCAACGAAGTATCTTTATTATTTCGTGAGAAACTTAAGGTAATGTTTGTCAGCCCGTATGGCGAAAAATATGATGTATCTTCAGAAATTGTCAGCATGGAAGCTGACAATTTTGAGCATGGACGTCATCGGTCATTGCGATGATTGAGTATTTGGGAGTTTGTAAATGGCGATAACTCGATTGCCTGGCTCTTCATAAAGTAATGATGTGAATGATAATGATTTTGCCATCATAATTCCACGCCCATGCGTTGCCATCATTCGTCTTGGATCGATTTGTTCAAAAGCACCCCATTTAAACCCTTTGCCATCATCTTCAACAACAAGAACAATTTCTACCTCATTTTTTTCAAAATATACTTCGACTGTTCGATGAGAATATTTTTCATTATTAGATCGTTGTTCAATTTCTTCTATCCAGCGTCCATTTGCAAGAAGTGCTGTTTTATCTTCATAGCTGATTTCTAAATTACCATGCTCCACGGCGTTGATAAATAATTCAGTAATTCCAACTAAAGCGTTGTTTTTATCTGGATAATGTCGGGACAATAGTTCCGCTAAAAAATGTCCTTGTGTTAACGTCTTAAAGCATACTTTTAATTGCAAAATTGAACCTAAGTCATTTTGAAGAGATTTTTTCTGCTCAGAATATTCTTTAAACAAAGGAATGAGCTCTTTAAGTCCTTCTGCATCGCTAATCGCGAGGCCTTGGTGCATAGCCGCTCCACTCGGGTTGGCGACAATAATCGGAAGATGTCTGCAAGCATGGTGCATTCGGATTTGTGCAATAAGGGCTGGTTCTTTTAAAAGAACATCATGATCGATAAGAATCGCATCAATAATGCTATTGTGTTGACCAAGAATGTTAATAGCATCACTGGAGTCATTGGTCAGGACAACACTTATATGTAATTCGATCAGTTGGT
>VGTX01000185.1 GCA_016874315.1 Gammaproteobacteria bacterium
CTGCGGGGGCTGCGGCGACTGAAGAAGATCTTGGAACAATAACAGAATTTCGAATTTGTTTTTCGTACGATCCGGAACGAATTCGAAATAATACTCTCAGAAGATTGAGTATAAAATTAATTAAAGGGAAATTATATTTTGGTTTTGTGTCATTAGGCTGGGGTGATTCATCTGCCGTTTTCAGACCCATAGCGCTTAATAAATCCGGATGATTTTGAGCGTATTCTCGAATTGTATTGTATTTTTCTGATGCTACCAAAGCGTCTTTCAGCCCTGGATAAGCGTTTAATTTTCGTGCAAATATACTATTTATTCCTGGAGACTGACCGTTTACTGCATGGCAAGATGCCATCTGATTAGCGACAGCTTCGATATATTTATTATACTGGTCCTCTGCGTCTGCTGCATCTTCTGAAAATACATAATCATTAAGAAAAGCATCATGCATAGTTAATACCCCAGTCATATAACGGGAGCCGACCGAATTATAAAAAGGATGTTCTTTTAGCGTATTAATGATAGCGGGAGTAGAGTTAATATCAGATAAACTATTTGATTGAATACTCGTTATCTTTTTTACTAAGTTGTTAAGCTCTTTTTGAATTAAAGCTTGGCATTTTTCAGATTTCGCAATTTCTTGAAAATGATTTGAATATATTGTAATTAATCTTGCTTCTTCAGGTGTCATTGCTTGACCATTCTCAACAATTTTTGTATACAACCTATCTATATACTTCACAAGCAAATCATCACGAGTTTTGATGCATGGGTCATCTTCATTCAATGGTAATTTCAGGAGTATTTCGATATCATTTTCTGTTAATGAATTCGGATTTTCAACAAATTCTTCATTTTTCAAATACACCTTTCTATACTGTAATTCCTCTGAAGAATATGTATCCATGTATTTTCGCATGTTAGCTATTTCTTCGCCATGATCAGAACTTGCATAACTTTTTGGTTCATTACTCTTTTTAAAAAGAGCTATTGATTGGCGAAGATTACTGTCTTCATTTTCCTCTAGGGCCGCACTTTGCTGCCGATAAGCTATATAGACCTCTTCAAACACACCCGGATCTTCGATCATATTAAGAAAAACGATCTGATTCTCACTCGAAAGATTTCGCATAACATCGATTAATTTTCTCGAATCTTTTTGTATATCCGAACTCATCCAGTATGAGATTGCTTCTTTCTGCACGCTTGGAAAAATTTCATATGCTTCAGCGCTTGTATGTTGTAAATCTATTAAGAAATTTACGAGTTCAGATGGATTAGAATTCATTTTTCCATCAAGATATACTTTGAGTGGATTATCTAATCCATCAGGGAAATCTTCCAGATCGACGTCCATATTCTTTATTTGATCTTGAATATTGAGGAAGCTTTGATAGGCATTGATTAGGGATAAGATATCAACATTTAGGGTTTGATGTTTTTCTTGCACAACCCTGAAAATCTCATTTTCAGAGAGCAGATATTGGGCTTTCGTTGTATTGTATTTCTCCTGAGCGGCATCCCGTAATACTATATATTGAGCTTCTTGTGCGTTATAGCTGTCATACCGATTCCATAAATCATTCACGAGCTGACGATTATCAAGTTTAAATGTAGATTTATAACGAAGCTCCAGCACTTCTTCGAATGTAATCTCCTTTCCTTTCGGCTTATACATATTAATCAGTTGCTGTTTAACTGTCTCATGCTCACTTTGAAAGTCTTCTAGTGTTTTTTCAGCTTTATTTAGGGCTTCTTCGGAATTTCGAAGTAGAAAATATACATCTCGAACAATTATTTTTTTATCTTCGAACGCAATCTTGTTAAAAAAGGCAGCTGTTCGATCGATTAAATCCCAATCTTGCGTTTTTATAATGGCCTCAAAAAGCTCTTTTTGCTCCTTTTCAGTTGCATCCTGGCAATATTGCTTTGCTTCAGAACAAATCGTTTCTTTCTTTTCTTTATCCAAGGGCTGCGTATTTATAAGCCAAAGGATAAGCTCCCTTGATTCATTATGATCTTTGTCCTTGTTCAACTTATTCATCTCAACGCCCAAATTAAATAAACAGTATGCTAATAGAGAGATAGAACAATATTTCTACAAATGATTATGTAATGTAATAATTTTTAAAG
>VGTX01000186.1 GCA_016874315.1 Gammaproteobacteria bacterium
AACCTCAAGTTTATGAGTACAAGAAAGAAATCAATGAGAATAGAATGGCTTTCGCGTGATAATTTGTTGTTTTATAAAAGAAATTTATGTAATATAGAAATATATCAAATCAAGAGGGGTTTTTACCATGATGCCAATAGCCGTACCTTCGTTATCTGCAGATTCAAAAAACGCAGCAGAAATTAAAACACTAAATGATGCAGAATGTGCAAAAACCTTGAATGCATGGTTTGAGCAATGGCGCAAGGAAACAGCTAAGTCTAAAGCTGCGCATGAGCGTCAGGAAATATTTAAAAAAATCATCAATGCTTCCGCACAAGCTCGACAAATTCGTCGTTTATATGAGGAATATCTTGCTAAGATTGATAAAAATCTTTACGAAATCTTCGAGGAAGAATACTTCAAGCGCCATGAAAAAGAGCGCCCTAAAATGCCATCACCTGCTGAAAAGTGGGAAAAAAGTCGTGTGAAAGAGATTTGCGATCGGCAGCTATATAATATGGAAGCCTATAGTATGGGGCTGATTGGGGTGATTATTGGAGCGGCCGTAGTGTTTCAGGGGCATATGATTGGATATGCTATTCATCGATTGATTGAAATTCATTATTTCATGCACCTTAAGCATGCAACTCCAGATGAGTTGGCAAAGATGCTCGCGTATATGTTAAAAATGTGTGGTCAAAACGATACGAAAGCGCTGGATGATATTTTCAGGGAAAGCGGCTCTCTTGTGATTTCATGGACTAAAATTCAAGAGGAAATCGAATCCTTTAATCCTGATACACTCGCAGAGTACGAAGATTTGAATCCTTGGACCCAATCGCTCAAAAAACAGGCGACCGAGCAGCTTATCACTTCTGCCGAAGATGCGTGTGCATTTTTAGCGCCGCATATGATTTCGTTACTATATCTTGGCACACGTTCTGCGGTTGCAGCTCATCAAGAGATGGTTAAGGATGGAATGCATGAAGATGAGGCTAAAGAGTTATTAAAATGTAAGCTAGGCTATTTTATATCGAACAATAAACTTGATATGAGCAAAAGTTTATATGCTGCGCGGATTAAATTGCTCTATCCAGGCACTAATGATGTGCTCTTCACGAGCTCATATAACAAGATGAATGCAGAGGATAAGCTGATTTTAGAGGAGCAATGTTCGGCAGAGGGAGCGCTGAATGACGTGCTACATGGGGAGCTTCTAGCCGTAGAGCATCTTAAGGCTTCAGCCTCAGGAAATTTTCAAAATCCATTCGAGTCCCTCGTGTCTGAGCATATCGCGGCACAAGATCGGACACAGCGAAAAGCTCTGATAAAAGCTTTTGGTTGGGAATCAAATACTGATAAGATTGAAGCAAAGCATAATCAAATGATTTCAAGCAAGAACAAATTGCTCTTATTCTATCAAGGACGACAAAATAATCGCGCAGCGAGTGATATGGTAAGTACAATCAATGCGACGATTACCGAAGAGAATAAGATCCAAGAAGGGCGTGAATATAACGCTCGGCAGTTTGGCTTTGATTGCTTAGAGATGGTGCAAGAGGCTGGCTCTCTTGGGTTAGAGGTGATTTCTGATTATATTCATCAGAAGCCAGGCGCAGAAGACCAAGCTCTCATGCAGCAACGTATGAGAATGGGGGCGCCGAAACTGACTCGTCGTGGTTAATAATACAAGGAAGTTTCTTTTGAGCCTGTCTTATTAAAAGGCAGGCTTTCTCCACAAAAACTGTAAACCTTCCGTTTGTATG
The DNA here is from genome assembly GCA_016874315.1 of Gammaproteobacteria bacterium. Lineage (GTDB taxonomy): Bacteria > Pseudomonadota > Gammaproteobacteria > Berkiellales > Berkiellaceae > LLD-282. The sequence goes on from VGTX01000186.1 coordinate 1,749, forward strand.
GGGCTTCCTTCAAGTAATTCTTGATATGCGAGCATTGCCTCTATCCATGAGGGTTTTCTAAAATAGAGACCATCTAAAATGTGTTCTTGCATTTTCCGAATAAAATAGGTTCCATCATCGAGCGATAAATCATATAGCGCTCTTTTTTTCTCTAAAATTTTCACTCGCTCAAAATCTCGCTCATCCAGTGCATCAAGCAGGCTCAAAGTTAATGAGCAATACTCACCAAGAATTTTTTGACGGTCTTTCATGATGATATATCAATAAGGGATTTATTTTTTTATACAGGCAAAAATCGAGCCAGACTTG
>VGTX01000187.1 GCA_016874315.1 Gammaproteobacteria bacterium
AGCGATCGATGAACCGTCAAAAAAGAAAATCAAGCAAGATCAATTTATTGATGTTGCTTGATGGGAAGCATGCTCCCTTTAGGGGCGTGCAGTTCACCACGTCAGTATTGACCAGGGAATTCTTTACGAAATCTTGTAATTTCTCCATTAACCCTGACCTTCCCGTTGCAGGAAATTGCTTCTGAAGATATCGTGCTGTACGTTCGCGAGACCCGGCAAACGCAATATCATGAACATTTGTGCAGATTAGATCATGCTCTGCAGCTTCTTGCTCCTGTTGTGTCAGACTATTTTGCAAAAGAGTTTGAGCAGATCTAAGAAAAGGATATTCATATATAAGTGCTTTTAAAAAAGGATTTTTCAATGAATTTTCGATACATGTTATTTCATGAACCGTTAACAATCTATGCATTCTATTCATGTTATTTAATGCGGTCGATAATTCTGCATAAGACATTTGGTAATTAAACATTGAAACAGACCCTGAATATTGTATTTTTGAATTTATTTTTCAAGCATCATAGCAAGTTATTTAGACTTCGTGAATAAAAAATTCATTGGGAATTGAGTAATCATATTTTCCACTGTTAACATATTTTTTTAGTGGTGTTATATTACTTTTTTAATTGGATTGAAACAGCATATGACTTATTCGATTGACGCTCACGTTCGTGAACTTTTATCCTCACTTCCTTTTGAATGCATTGATGTTATTAACGAGTCAGCAGCACATCGCTCGCACCATTATGGCTCTGAACACTCCCACTATACACTTGTATTCAAGAAGTGTTTTCAGACAGCTGCAGAGCGCATTGCAACACATCAGGCAATTTACAAAGCTCTACAGTCAGTCTATCCATCTGAAATTCACTCAATTGTCTTAAAGTTTATTGATTAAGAACCAAGGAGACAATTTCACCCATTTCAGCAGGAGAGCGTGCAATATGGACTCCTGCTTTTCTTAATGCTTCATATTTCCCTTCTGCTGAGCCTGTTGAGCCCGAGGTAATTGCACCAGCATGGCCCATACGTCGTCCTTTTGGAGCGGTTGCCCCTGCAATATATGAAACAACAGGCTTGGTGATATGATTTGCAATAAACTCCGCAGCCTCTTCCTCAGCAGAGCCTCCAATTTCACCAATCATTAAAATCACTTCAGTTTGACGATCGGACTGAAAGTCTTTCAAGATGTCAATAAATTGACTTCCAACGAGTGGGTCACCCCCAATACCAACGCACGTTGACTGTCCAAAACCCAGGCGAGTTGTTTGATAAACAGCCTCATATGTTAATGTGCCTGAACGTGAAACAATCCCGACCTTACCAGGCTGATGAATAAACCCAGGCATAATACCTACCTTACATTGTCCTGGTGTAATGACTCCAGGGCAATTGGGGCCAATTAGTCGTGTTTTATTTTGACTACGGAGTAATGTCATGACTTCGAGCATATCTTTAATTGGGATGCCCTCTGTGATGCAAACAACAAGTTCGATTTCACTTTCAATTGCATCAATTAAGCTATCTTTTGCAAAAGGTGCAGGAACATAAATCATACTGACATTGGCTTGAGTTTCGCTCACAGCTTCTTTCATGGTATTGAAAACAGGAAGGTCACAGTGGACCTGTCCACCCTTACCAGGGGTAACTCCGCCTACAAGTTTTGTGCCGTACTCAATGGCCTGTAGAGAATGAAAAGTGCCTTGTTTACCGGTGAATCCTTGACAAATAACACGTGTATTGGAATTGACTAATATGCTCACGATAAGGCTCCTTTTATTGCTGAGAGAGTTCGACGGCACGTTTTGCGGCGGTCAAGAAATCATTTTCTGCGACGATTTGTAATCCTGACTGGCTTAAGATGGCGGCAGCCTGATCGGCCCGATTGCCTTGTAATCGCACAACGATTGGACAAATGTTTTGGATATTTTTAGCAGCATTGATAATCCCTTCAGCAATGAGGTCACAGCGAACAATTCCGCCGAAAATATTTACAAAAATGACTTTTACATTTTTATCT
>VGTX01000188.1 GCA_016874315.1 Gammaproteobacteria bacterium
GCAGCGATCGATGAACCGTCAAAAAAGAAAATCAAGCCAGATCAATTTATTGATGTTGCTTGATGGGAAGCATGCTCCCTTTAGGGGCGTGCAGTTCACGATGTATCGAGAAGGATATTATTATTGTGGTTTTTTTGTCTTATGACGCTTTTCGTGAATATGTGCAATCGATGATTCATCGATATCGCATTCTTTGGGGGTCTCTTTGACGCAGATCGATTAACATGGCGTCGTGAAGAGATTGAGCAGCTTTTGCAAGATCCTGCTCTATGGGATAGCGCTCAAAGCCAAAGAATGACAAGCTTACAAAAAGAACTCGCTCAAATCCAAGCTACTGAAGGTCCTCTTTTGAAGATTAAAAATGGTCTTTCTGATTTGGAAGCTTTGCTCGAATTAGCGGAGAGTGATTTTAGTTCATTGCAACAAGATTGTACTGACGCTGTACAAGAAACCGATAGTTTACTTGCAGAGCTTGAATTCCAAAGAATGTTTGACGATCCTTTTGATAAAGGAAACGCCTTTCTAGAAATTCAGTCCGGGTCCGGTGGAACTGAAGCTCAAGATTGGGCTGAAATGCTTTGGCGGATGTATCGTCGATGGATTGAAAGAAAGGGGTTTCAATATGAAATTCTTGACTATTCTGCAGGTGAAGTCGCAGGAATGAAAGGCGTATATGTTAAAATATCAGGCCCTTATGCTTACGGTTTGCTGCGTACAGAAAGTGGAGTGCACCGACTTGTGCGAAAATCGCCATTTGATTCTGGAAATCGACGGCATACATCCTTCGCTGCTGTTTTCATCACCCCTGAATTGGATGATACGATTACAATACAAATAGACCCAAGTGATTTGCGCGTTGATACTTATCGCGCTTCTGGCGCTGGTGGGCAGCACGTCAATAGAACAGATTCTGCTATTCGGATTACACATATACCATCTGGAATTGTTGTACAGTGCCAAAATGACCGTTCTCAACATAAAAACAGAGCTCAGGCTATGAAGCAACTTGAGTCAAAACTCTATGATTTAGAGCAAAAGAAGAAAAATGCTCAAATCGAAGCTTTGTCTGATGCGAAAACAGATATTACATGGGGTGCTCAGGTCCGTTCTTATGTTCTTGATGATTCCCGCGTAAAAGATCTACGCACACAATACGAAACAAGCGATACTGATAAAATGCTGAACGGCGATTTGCTCGATCAGTTCATTAAAGCTAGCTTACTCCATGCTCAAAACCAAAGGATAACTCCATCATGACTTATCATTCAGATTTAGAATCATTCTCACTCTCTGCGCGTGCTCGCCGTGAAAAATTAGCAAATATGCCTCAACCTTACGCAAATGACTTTGTTGTGAAGAATTTTTGTGGAGATTTACACCAAAATCATCAAGAATTTTTATCCGACCAAACGCTACATGTGCAAGTTGCTGGTCGCATCATGCTTAAACGTGTTATGGGTAAAGCGTTGTTCCTCACAATTCAAGATTTTACTGGCAAAATTCAATGTTACGCAAATGTAGGTGATATCGGTCAAGAACTCTTCCATACCGTTAGTCACTTCGATCTTGGAGATTGTGTATGGGTGAAAGGATACTTGTTCTTTACTCAAACTCAGGAATTAACAATTCGTGTTCAAGAAATTCGCCTCTCTGTAAAATGCTTAAATCCTCTTCCTGAAAAACATTTAGGATTGCACGATCAGGAAATTAAATATCGCCAAAGATATTTAGATTTAATGACTTCTGATCAAACGCGTGAAGTTTTTAAATTTCGCTCAGAGCTTATTCATTTTATGAGAAACTTTTTTGTAGAAAAACGCTTTATCGAAGTTGAAACTCCAATGATGCATGTTATTCCTGGTGGCGCAAACGCTAGACCATTCTTAACTCATCATCATGCACTTGATATTCCATTATATTTAAGAATTGCGCCAGAGCTTTTCTTGAAGAGACTCGTTGTTGGTGGATTTGATCGCGTTTTTGAAATTAATAGAAATTTTAGAAATGAAGGTATTTCTA
>VGTX01000189.1 GCA_016874315.1 Gammaproteobacteria bacterium
AAATAATGATGTTGAAGCGTTATTTAATAACCATACAGGGGTGTTTCTTTCTATTGACAGTCTTCCAAATGCGAATGCTTTAAGCGTGCTCGCTAAAGTAAAAGAAAAACTTTCTGCATTAGAGAAATCGCTTCCACCACAGCTTCATCAGGACGTGGTCTATGATGCGAGTATTTTTATTGAAGACTCTGTTTTTGAGGTCGTAAGAACTATTTTTGAGGCCTCATTGATTGTGATTGTGATGATTTATGCTTTTCTTCGGTCGGTTCATGCAGTTTTAATTCCAGTACTCGCTATACCTCTCTCTTTGATAGGTGTCATGATTATTATGTTTGTGTTTGGGATGAGTTTAAATTTATTAACATTATTGGCAATGATGTTGGCAATTGGGTTGGTCGTTGATGATGCAATCTTAATTGTTGAGCATACTGTCCACTGGAGACAAAAATATCCTAATGCATCGCCCATTGAGATGGCAAAGGCCGCACTTTCTTCGATCGCTTTTCCTCTAATCGTGATGACTTTGATTTTAGCCATTGCCTTTTTACCATTAGCTTTCATGTCCGGTCTAACAGGCGCTCTCTTTAGAGAGTTTGCTTTAACACTTGCTGGTGCTGTGTGTGTATCGGGATGTGTAGCGCTTATTGTTTCACCGGCGTTGTGTGCTTATGGATTGCCACAAAATACGACCTTAGATGTTCCTTGGATGAATAGACTCACTGAAAGATATCTTGAAATATTAAAAAATATTTTTAATCATCGACCCATCGTTATGGGTGTAATTTTGGTACTGCCATTGTTTCTTTTGGGATTCTATATTCTATTGCCTACGGAGTTAGCGCCAAAAGAAGATCAGGGTTTTGCACTGGTGAGCTATCGTGGACCGCAAACTGCTTCACTTGAGTATACAAAAAAATATGCGCAAAAAATTGATAAGATTTTTCAGACCGTACCAGAAACTCAAGATCGATTTTTTATTAATGGTGCTGGAGGTTTCGGTGTGAGTTCGGGACTTGCGGGATTGATTGCAACACCATGGAGTCAGCGTAGTCGTAATATGGAAGCGATTTGTGCTGATATATCTCATAGCACCCATGATATGCCGGAATTAGAGGTGTATGCATTCACACCATCACCCCTACCAGGGCCAGATGGGCTAGATTTTCAATGGGTATTGTATAGCCCGGAAGATATTAAATCGCTTGCTGAAAAAGCAGATAAATTAATTGCAGAGCTCAGTGGTACGGGATATTTTGCTTTTCTGACGACGGATACTCATATCAATAAATTAAATCAAAATATTATTTTTGATGGTGAGCTCGCTGCATTAAATCATGTTACTCAATTACAGCTTGGTCAGAACCATATCTTAACGCTAGCAGAGGGGCGTAGCTCGTATTACCGTCATGCTGGACAGCAGCTTGATTTAGTTTTAAGAAGTCGTGATAGAAGTTTTTCGGAGATTATGCATCAACTGCCACTTATGCACACTCTGAATACGGTTTTAACCAATGATGATTTCTCATCGTTTTATTGTAATGCGGTTCCTAATAATATCTTTCAATTTAATCAGATGAATTCGATAACAATTCAAGGAGTTTTGTTTCCAATTGCGACGCTTGGCGATGTCATTGCCATTGCAGAAAGTCATCGAGATTCTTTAGCTGAGGACGGGGTTTTTATGGATTATACAGGACCTACGCGTGCATATGTGCAAGAACATGGAAAACTTGTATTAGTTGCATTGGCTGCAATGATTATTATGTATTTTCTATTATTAATGTTATTTGAAACATATGTAGATCCGTTTCTAATATTGATGACTATTCCTCTTGCGATATGCGGGGCTTTAAGCGCTATGAATTTTATGCAAATTATTGTAATGCTTCCTGGGTGTAAGACATATGCAATAAGTTTAAATATTTATACAGAGTTAGCATTACTCACTTTACTTGGCCTCATTACGAAGCATGGAATTTTGCTAGTGGATGTTGCCAATCATAAGAGAAAAAA
>VGTX01000190.1 GCA_016874315.1 Gammaproteobacteria bacterium
AAAAATATCGGCCAAAAGCCCAGAGCTTGCTTGACCCGCCTCTGAAAGAAGCGGCGTTGCGCAAGCATTTTGCTCAAACCCTTTGCACAAAGCTCTTCTTCAAAGCAACCGTTTACTTTGGACCAAAACAGTCATTTTCTAAAATCTAAAAAATTAATAAAAGATTTAGAATTGTCTAACCTAGTGTAAGGTCTTTCCATCAGAAAGATCGGAAAGATCTGAACCAGTACTTCCCGAATCGGACCCGAGAGAAGTGACAATCTCAGAAAGCAATTCATTCATGCTTTTTTTCAGGCTATCTTTAGAATATGCCGCATTTCGACGAGATGCAGCTTGTGTCTGTTCTGATGATAAACGGCGGAGGCGATCGGAGCAAAAAATATTTCGAATATCAAAATCCTTCATATTGTCACCATTCCTTGTTTCATCACATTGTTCTAACGTATCATACTTTTATTAGAAAATAAACTCGATTTTACATTATGATCGAATACTTTTTCCTAACGTATCTACGAATCTTGATATGTATTAGACCAACAGTAGAAATGGCCTTATATTGCCACTTTCCACATCACAACCAACGATACTTAATTGAAAAAATTGATTCATACGGACCATTTTTCTCAATATGGAAATTGCGCGGCCTAAAAACATTACTCGTTTATCAATGCATTGTTCTTGATTGTCCGACGTATTAGCAAATAACGCGCTCTGCTTCTTGCAAGTGCCATAAATCTTTCGACAACACAGCAAGAACACTGCCGTGATGATAAGAGTATAAACACGCATCCTGGACTTTGTCGACCGATCCAGTCCAAATTCCAAGTCTTTTTTTATGGGAAATTTGGTCTTTGGCATAAATTCTGGCAACGATTTCCTGACCAAGATAACAGCCTTTTTGAAAATCGATATAACCGAGTAAATCACAAGATAAATCAAATGCTGTCCACAGCCCTGAATGTATGGGATTGACGATCCAGGGGACAACTAACTGAGGAGATGGCTCTTCAAAAATCTGTGAAATCCGCCATTCTGCACGCACTCGTGACAATCTCAAGAACGGATCTAAGTGCTCTTTGATGAGAGCACTTAGAGGTGCAGGGTACTCAATATAATATGCTTCTGGATTTAAAGCCGTTACCCTAACTAGAGCAAGAACTCGGCCCTGACGGTTTAGCATCACAGAAATTTGAGGTTCAGTGATGTAAGACGAGCCAGAGCGAGTTGTACACTGATGAAGTATTTTTGAAGCATTAGCTCCTTGAAAAATCGCTTTTTCAATGCAGATCATAAGTCTTTAGGCTTCATTGTTGGAAACAAAATAACATCTTTGATGGATGATACGCGTGTAAGAAGCATAACAAGCCGATCGATTCCAATACCTTGACCAGCTGTTGGAGGTAATCCGTATTCCAAAGCCTCGATATAATCTTTATCGAAAAACATAGCTTCATCATCGCCCCGATCTTTTGCTTCAACTTGAGAAGCAAATCGAGCTGCCTGATCGACTGGATCATTTAATTCAGAAAATCCGTTTGCAATTTCCCGTCCAGCGATGAATAGCTCAAATCTTTCAGTTACGGCTGGATTGGTATCAGAGCGTCTTGCAAGAGGCGACACTTCGACAGGGTAATCAGTGACAAATATTGGACGAATCATTCGATGTTCGATAAATTTTTCAAAATATTCAAGCTGTAAAACTCCTAAAGGTTTTACTGAGCCGGAGTGATCGAGTTTCTTCATTAAGAACTCTGGATCTTGGCTTTCTTCTTGTGAAAGTCCATCAAAGTGGCACAATGTTTGCTGCAAGCTTAACTTTAATATTGGATCGGAGAGGGAGAATGTTTCACCTTGGCATTCGACTACTGCATATTGAGGAAATTTCTCAGCCAAAGATTTAAAAAAGTCTTCCGTGAGTTTCATCATATCTTGGTATGTTGCGTATGCTTGATAAAATTCAATCATTGTAAATTCAGGATTGTGCCG
>VGTX01000191.1 GCA_016874315.1 Gammaproteobacteria bacterium
AATATACATTTAAGCAATGTTTTTTAGCCCCAGTGCAATTGAGAGAATTTTTAAGAAATAGTATAACTTCAAATACATTTTATTGAGCTGAATAACCCCCATCAACGACCATAGCAGTCCCCGTAATCCACTTAGAAACATCGGAAAGTAAAAAACAACAAGCGCTCGACACGTCTTCAACCGCACCAATACCTAATGGGTGCATCTTTTCGATATTGTCTCTTGCCTCATTTGAAAGAGATTGCAAAAGATTTTCTGACATTGGAGTCCGCACCATCGCTGGCAGGATGCAGTTAACCCGAATCCGTTTATTTGCGAATTCTAACGCCATAGATTTTGTAGCAGCAATTAATGCCCCTTTACTTGCGCTATAGCCGATTTTACCCGGTTGACCAACCTCACCTACAATTGAGGATATATATACAATACTTCCCCCGTCATTACACCAATTATTTGACTTTGTTAATATTCGAGCCAAATTCAATCCCGCTGTCACATTAATCTCAAATACATCTTGCATATTTTTCGGCTTGAGCATTTTCAGCGGCCTGGTCATTTCAATACCTGCAGAATGAACCATTCCGTCGACTTGACCAAATGTTTTAAGTAAGGCAGTAAGATTTTCTTCCATTAAATCGTAACTCGTTAAGTCGGTTGCTAGAATTACATGGCCTTCGCCCTTTAATCGAGTACAAGTTTGTGTCAGTCTCATTTCATCCTTACCCAACAAAAGAACTTTTGCCCCTAGTGCTGCGCACAACTCGGCTGTGGCAGAACCTATTCCAGATGATGCACCTGTAATAACTATTCGTTTATTATTTAAAGAAATCATGGCTTCGATTTGCTTAGTTCTTCCATAATTGCAGCGAAAGAGGTCATAATTGCTATTTGCTCAGGCTCAAAGCTAACATCAAATTCATCTTCCAACGCCACAATCAAGCTCAAGTGTCTCAAAGAATCCCATGCAGAAAGATTTTTCTGACTAGTGTCCTGGCTTATCAGTCCTCTTTCAACATTAAATGTTTCAGCCATCAAGAAAAATACTTTTTCGTAGTTCATATCTCAAATTTATAATAAGGTTTAATCACAATTTTAGATTTAGGTTCCAATTGATATCTTTTTTTGTCCTTTTCATCACTAATACATCTGAAACCACAATTCTCATAAAAATTCTCGGTTTGCTTGTTTTTTGCAGTTGGGATGTAATGGGCATTGACAATTTTTACGCCTCTTGTTTGCAATTCGTTAATCAAATAAAAGAGATATGCTTTTTCAATATCTCTTCCTAATATTCTGCATGAAAGCAAAAACGCTTCAATACTCGCCTTCGAATCTTGAATTGAAATGATTGACGCCACAGTTATGCCATTATCACCGAATCTATCTCTTACTCCCAGACAATTGACAATTGCCCCTGAATTCACATAATTCCAAACATCCTGCTCTGTCAATCGAGGGGTTGTTAAATTAAACTGGTTGGTCTTCTGTGTCATTTGCGCTATTCGTGGAATACTGTATTCGTCTCCAATATATACCTTTAATTGCATCGAAAGACTTGCCAAATATTCATCCGCATTTTTAAAAGTCTGACTGAAGACCTTTCTTTCGGCATTTGCTATATACTGATCAGTCTTTTTCCTATCCTCCGCCGTAAGTTGATATATTTGAAAATATTCTTGATATATTTCTTTCAAGAATTGAGGTAATAAATAAGGCTGTGTGGGAAAATCAGGAACCGAAACCATAGGGAGCTCTTGTTTTACTCGCTCTCTTTCTGCTGGATTATCATCTATAAACACCATGCTATCAAGCCCAATGTTCAATTCTTCCGCTAATTCACGAATATTGGTTGCCTTATCTTGCCAATTAATACGATAAGCTGCAATGTGATTTTGTTTAAGTACTTGAGCCGGGTGCTTTTCCCAGTACTCTAAAACATCTGATTCATTATT
>VGTX01000192.1 GCA_016874315.1 Gammaproteobacteria bacterium
GCAGCCCCCGCAGTCCCCGCAAAAAATGCAAATATTCACCCTAATCAGTCGGCGGATATTTATCACGTGCACCGAGATTCACTATCAAAAGCTAGTTCTAATCAGAATCATGATGCAAAGAAAACTGTGCCTAATCAGGGCGGTCTTTAACATGCTAATATTATAATAGATTTTTATTCGAAAGGTGAGCGATATGCATAAGCCATTAATGGTCGCGTGTAGTGGGGGTGGTGGTCATATTGCGGCCATTAAAGGAATTATCGATTATACTAAAAAGCACGATAAGTCTGCAGTGCTGAAAGAATACGATCCGACCATCATTCGCTCACGACCATTTACTATCTATAATACGTTGATAAAAGTTGGCTCTAAACTAAATGATTGGTTTGTAATAAAAGCTTTTTTGAAAAAAATAAGAAAATATCTCAAGACGCCAGTGTTGCCTGGATATCAAGAACTTCGCTCTGAAGTCGAGATATTAAGAAAAAACAATCAAAATAGACGACCATATATCGATATGTTAATTGATGTATATCCGTCTGGGTACTATAGCGCAGCTCTTTGGAATGTCCTGCAACGAAACGATAATATCGAGGATTTAAAAATCCTTGTGTCAATGCAGGCTCAAAATGATGCACTGAATTACAATGTTGTTTATCAAACATTCTATGATGCTTTAGTAAAATCAGCCCTCAATGGAGAGCCTTTTACTGAGATTGTCAGTACTCAGGCCATGGGACTCAAGGCTATGTGCGCTGCCGTGCGGGACTACAATCAGTGGATTGAACAATCCTGTCCAAAACATTTAAAACATCAAACCCCTCCTATCCATATCAAACAATACTTGACCGATATTGCAACAGTTGGAGCTGTACACTTTTTTGAGCCACTCTCTCATCTTTCAGATGACGAAAAGTCGCAAATGTCTTTGTATGGTGTCGGCTTAACAAATGAAATTATGCAGCATTTTTTCAAAAACACTAAACAAACAAATTCTTATGGCTTTCGTTCAATCAATGCAATTGAGCCAGAAAATAACCCAACTGTCCGTCCAGGTTTTTCCGATCGGCGCTATGATTTTAGTCAGAAAAAAACAAAAGATCGTGAAATCAAGATAGGTGGAGGTGATGGATTTATTAAACTGCAAGCAAATGAGCGTCTTGCTTCAGTTATGCTCGGCAGTCAGGCTGGACTTGAAAGCGCAGAATATATTCTCCCACTCTTAGAAAATAGTCATTGTGATAAAATTGCAATCTTTGGTGCGCTTTCAAATGAGTCATTAAAGAAACATATTGAATCAATTTGTGAAAACCATCCTAATTATGCTTCAAAGATTATTATGTTAGGCCCGCAAAACGATGCGCAAATTTCTGCCATCATGACAGCAAGCGATGTTGTCGTAACACGTAGTGGTGGTTTAAGTGTGCAGGAGCAACTCGCTATGAATCATGCCCCCAACCAGGCTGTGTTTCTCCACTATTCAAGTAAAAATGAATATGCATCGAATTTGACCTCTGGGATTAGCTGGGAGGATGCAAATGCGAATTATCTTGTAGAGTTTTTTACTCAAAAGAATGTCTTTTGTAATAAAACAACCCCTCGACATATTAACCGCGCCTTAATCGAGAAAAATTTAATTTGGGATATCAAAAAATATCATAACATTCCGAATCCAGAGAAACTTATTTCTGATATCAATCTCATAACAGATGAAGATTTAACGCAGATTTGGAGTTCTTTTTTAGAACTGAAAGAACACGAAAAGTCTACGTTTTTTGATCAATTGCAAAAAACGATAGATGATGTTCTATACGAAAACAGTCAAACCCAATCAGAAGAATATAATCAATCACGAATATACTCTTTTATAGTTTATATAATGAATTCTCTACGTTTCATGAAACAACTTCCAACTGTAT
>VGTX01000193.1 GCA_016874315.1 Gammaproteobacteria bacterium
CATGAAAATTGAATTTCTTGATACAAATCATCATAAACTTCCGATGATTAAAGTCGTTGGAGTCGGAGGGGGTGGATGCAATGCCATAGAATTTATGGTTCGCCAACAAATCGAAGGCGTAGAGTTTATTGCAACTAACACCGACCAACAAGCCCTCAAATTGTCGAGGGCGCACCATGTTGTTCCTATCGGAGTACATCTCACGCGCGGACTTGGCGCTGGTGCTAATCCAGAAATCGGACGCAAAGCAGCAACCGAAGACCGTGAAGCTTTAGAGCAAGCTCTGCAGGGTGCCGATCTGGTTTTCATCACTGCAGGCATGGGTGGAGGTACTGGAACTGGGGCTGCCCCTGTTATTGCAGAAATCGCCAGATCTTTAGGAGCGCTCACGGTTGCTGTTGTCACAAAACCCTTCCCGTTCGAAGGAAGCAAAAGAAATCAAGTAGCCCTAAAAGGCGTAGAAGAGCTGAGACAGCATGTCGACTCTCTAATCACAATCCCTAATGAAAAACTTCTCACCGTCCTTGGAAAAAAAATTAGCCTTTTAGATGCGTTTACAGTCGCAAATAATGTCTTACTCGATGCTGTTCAAGGTATTGCAAACCTCATTACAAAACCAGGCTTGATTAATGTTGACTTTGCAGATATCCGCACTGTCATGGGCGAAATGGGCCATGCAATGATGGGTTGTGGTTCAGCCGATGGTCCAGACCGCGCTCAATACGCCGCAGAGCGTGCCATAAGCTCACCCCTCCTCGATGCAGTAGATTTAAGCGGTGCGAAAGGTGTTCTTGTAAATATTACCGCAGGAACCGATTTGACTATTGCAGAATTCGAATTGATTGGTGAGCTTGTTCGAGGATTCACGGCCTCGGATGCGACAGTCATTATGGGAACAGTTATCGACCCAACAATGCACGATCAATTGACAGTAACCTTGGTAGCCACGGGCCTTGGTCAGGGTGGCGCCGCTTTCGCAACTCGATCAGAGGCTTTAACTCTCCATAAAATGAGCCTTGCGAAACGTCATATGGGATACCCATTTGAGTCGCAGGATGTCCCGGCATTTCTAAAGAAAAGACCTGCTGTAACTAACCCTGAGTCTTAAATAATATATAGGGTCGCGATTTTGAATATACTTCAGTCTCGTTGGCCCTAATTACTCTCCTAAATACAGCGCTGTCCAGGCGCGCTCCATATAATGACCAGCCTCCGGATTGCGGTCTTTATCAACATACGCAATAAGCTGGCAATATTCGCTTGCATCATGCGCCATAATTTTATCTCGCGTTACAAAAAACATACCTTGTGTCCCAGAAAGTTTTACATGCAGATTGTTGAAATTTTTTTCATACCAAGTGCCAAATGGCCGATCGGCACACTGAACAAGCTGCGTATCAATTGCATGGTTCGCTTTCGAAGAGTGTTGATAGCGCGATAAAGAGAAATCATTAAAATCTGTTTTTAAATCTACAACACAAGGAAGGCAAGAAAATCCATAATCATAAGATGGTAACCACTTCATCAGTACAACCATCATTCCACGCTTATAATATAATGATTGAAAAGATGCCGGCACAAATAATGTTTTTTCAGCAAGACAGTTCCTTTTGGATATCATATGATATAAATATGTATGCGATTCGCATCCAACATTTGGCAGCTCAATAATCTCTACGTTCGAAGGTAGCCAATCAATTTCTGTAATTGCAGGGCCTTTATTATATAT
>VGTX01000194.1 GCA_016874315.1 Gammaproteobacteria bacterium
CAATTAGAACTACTCGTTTTATCTCAGAAAGCAAGATCGGTGGAGGATCTGGCAATAGAGTTGCGCAATTATACCAGATGGTGGTTGGAGTTAAGTCCTATTGTCTCGCCGATGGAGATTGGCCTAGCTCGAGACTTGGAATATCAAGCGCGCTGGAGTTTTCATTCAAACAATCCTTTTGAAGGTGAATACTGTCGAGATCGTCAATATATTGAGTCAGAATTATTAAAGCATATTCAAAAAAATCCAGAATGGATTGCCGATTTATATTCTCCTGCGCGAGTCTTGGATTTTATACGAAGCCGATATTTTGAAATCGCTATTACAATTATGCACTCATCTGTCGTACATACTGAACGCTTAGTATTAGAAGATTTTGCTCAAGAAGATCTGAAAAATCTGCTAGAAACAATACAAGAATATGGAAGTTTTGAGCGATTTATTGAGCGTTTTTCTCAGAAGGCAGCAAAAAGCATTAACAAAAAATGGATCGATCATTGTTTTTCATTAATATATTACACAACATTTTTTAAACTGTTGCATGATACAAGAGCTAAAACTGCTTGGATTGGATATCTTAATGCTGAAATTTCGGAATATGAGCTCATGGGGCTGATTGTAAAAACACCTTATAGTTCTTTCCTAAAATCAGGAATAGCAGAGGTGATTATGTTCCCAGAAGGGCAGCGAGTATGGTCTTCTATGTTTAATGTTATTCAATCAATCACAACTGAGAAGTCTGAAGAGGCTAGAACACAGGATGAAAAAGAATTAATTGATTGGTATGAGGCCATGTTGCTTACTCCTGTCGCACTAGTGCCTGGAACGCGCAATATGTTCTATCCTATAGAAATTTTATTGAAGAGTATCGCATCTAGTCATCGTGATGAGTCGATCGTAAAAATTTTACTCGGAACTGCACGGGTTTCGAAAATTTTAAGAAATTTACCGAATTATCCTTTAATACAATCTTGCTGGTCCGATCATTTTTTTAAATCTTTCAGATCGTATGATCTTTTATTGCCTGATCAAAATGTGTTGTCAGCTATCTTCTTAAAAAGTCATATTATATGCACAGCAGCATTACGCGCTCAATCGTATAGAGAATTAAGTAGCCGGGCAGAGCAGTTGATTCGATTGGTCGATATGAAACATAAAAATCAAATTTCTGTGGATATTTTTATATATGAGTTGAACCGATTTAAAAATGAAAAAAACCAAGTGGATTGTGTGCTCTATTTTTTAGATCATGGTGTCTTTAATCAATTAACATCAGACGAAATAAATTCTGTAGAATCAATAATTAATGATTTATATAGTGAGGAAGATGGACTTTCAGATGACCCCATATTAGTAAATGGTATCAAGCAATTACATGCAACATGGTATCAGTTAAAACCTAATAAACCTCCACTCTTACTATCAAAAGGCGAGAATGATGTTGAAGCAAATCTAAAAAAAGAAGAAAAAATGACAGTATATATTTAATTGTTAAATAGTTTTTATTCAGTTACGTAATAACCCCCTTTAGACGCAGGGGGTTGTTATTTCTAATTGCGAGTTATTTGGATACATCTCTTTTTTATCATGTACAGTTTGCTAAAAACTTTGATAGAATGAGTCATTTATTGAAGTAATCTTTAAGGCAGAGGTTTTCCATGGATGAGTTAGTCAGTTTATGTAAGCGGCGCGGGTTTATTTATCCTGCGAGTGCATTATATGGCGGATT
>VGTX01000195.1 GCA_016874315.1 Gammaproteobacteria bacterium
TTGTCGCTTGTATGGCTTCTTCTTATTGGTATAAATTTTTTCAGACTCAGCAGCTTAAAGCTCTCTTATAAATATTGGCTATTTTTCTCAATGTTAGGCGCTGTATCTCTTTATCCTATAACAAAATCTTTCATATGGCATGATATGCATTACGAATATTTTCAAATGGATTCCATTCACTACTATGTTCCTCAACCATGGACTGCGCAGTTAAAAAATATTCACCCCTCACTTCCTAAACATGTTCAAGAAACACAAGCATTGATTATTGGATGGACGCAGCAAGATATTGAAGAATTACAGAAAATGGTAGATAACGAAATACTTTTCGATTTGTGGCGTGGCGCTGCACTGCCGAATCCATTTCAATCAACTATTATATTAAATCTGGGATATATCTCTAGAGAATTATATCCAACAGGCTCAAAAGAACAAATTGACTTAGCTGCAGTCATTACCCATGAGATGACTCACGTCCATCAATTTCGATATGGATTGCTTTGGCTTATGTCACAGCCCATATGGAAGGTAGAGGGGCATGCGATTTATGCAGCCCAAAATTATGGCTTATCAAAGCAATACGCTCTTTTAAATATGATTGATGAAAATCATCTTCCAAAAATTGAGTATTCACGGCATCAGATGAATCTGATTGAGCAATCAGAAAGAGGATACCATTACTATCAATACGCATTATACGATATGCAAGCGTGGTACTATCTTGGATATCTTAATGTCGATCTGGATACATTCTTCTCTGAGGATATTGTGCCTGCAGATTGGTTAGAAATTAAATCTGCTTGGATGAATACTCATCGTGAGTGGATTGCTGAGAATAAATAAGCTTATCACATTAAAAAAGGAACATTTTTATGAAAACAATTTTCTCAACAGAATTAAACAGTATTAATGGTGGAAGCCCCTCTGCTATCGCTCGAGCTGTTATCTCCGTAATATTTATTATTCTGAGTCAAACGGCAGATCCAGTTGACGTCTTCAACCACGGCAGCAGAAAAGACGACGAAAGACGAGATGATCGTGATACAGATAGAGATGCAAGATATCATTTTAAGTTTTAAGTATTCATAACGCATAAAGGTGAATGTCATCATTCACCTTTATCTTGTTATCTATCTCTATATAGGTCGTGGCCTTATGTTGTTTTTTAAAAAAATCGCAATCTTACTTGCAATTCTAATTTTACCAGCTGCATTAATCCCCATTTTCATCGCAATGCCTCTGCTCAGTCATACATTACCCCTCTATCTCTCTGCTGCTATATCAGCTCTATTAGTTGGTGTAATTTTAGGTCTTTGGGGGGTAATACCAGCATTCTTTTTTCAAGACATTGCTCAGCGTTATAATAAATCAATTTTTTCTTTTATCTTGCTGTGTTATTTGCTCACTGAATATATTCCCCTGCCAGGAATGCTCTCCCTTTTGTCGCTTGTATGGATTCCCCTTATTGGTATAAATTTTTTCAGACTCAACAGCTTAAAGCTCTCTTATAAATATTGGCTATTTTTTTCAATGTTAGGCGCTGTATCTCTTTATCCTATACCAAAATCTTTCATATGGCATGATATGCATTACGAATATTTTCAAATGGATTCCATTCACTACTATGTTCCTCAACCATGGACTTCGCAGTTAAAAAATATTCACCCCTCACTTCCTAAAAATGTTCAAGAAACACAAGCATTGATTATTGGATTGAC
>VGTX01000196.1 GCA_016874315.1 Gammaproteobacteria bacterium
TCGTTCAAATTGGATTAACGCACGATCGATGGAACAGCTCAAAAGTCGAACAAAAAATATTACCCGTAGAGCAATGGCCTGATGTAATTGCAGATTTTTTATCAAAAAATAAAGACTGCTATATTTTCTGGAATGTTCAATCGTTTGATTCAGAGACTCAAAAAGAAATTGCACAAGCATTATCTGAGCATGCTAAGAATTGCTGTGTTTTAGGAGTGGATGGTCCATTCGATCCGGCATTTATGAAGGGGCGAATGCAAGAGTCCTTGCTCGATCGGCCGAAGCCAGAGGTGATTATTACAGTGGGCTTAGAGCCTGCAGATTGGAACTCCGATATGGAGGTGTATCGAGCTTTGCATCAAGCTGATTTAGTTATGAGTTTCACCGCCCATCAATATGCTCAGGGCCTTCATACAAATCATATCCTGCTCCCGTTAACAATACCGCTAGAGCAGGCTAATACCTATCAATCCTTTTGGCTACCTGGTGAGTTGATGACACATGAAAAAGTCCTTCAGCCTGACGAGGGCATTTATGACTTAAGTCATTGGATGCAAATCTTGCAAGAAAAACGGCATCTTATCAAACGACCAATTGAGCGATTACATTCACATCAAGCTTTAGTGACGTCTGCGGAAAAGGGACCGATACAAAAAGATTTTTCAAGACTCAAGAGATTACACATATTAAAACATCCAGCTGCAACCGATTATATTCTTCGTCGCAGCCCAGCGCTGCAAAAAACGCCATGGGCTCAAGATTGCTCAAAAATTTGGATAGCTTCTGATATCACCCCTTCAATTCCTGATGGAGCATCTGTCGAGTTATTTGATACGTATGGCAATGCGTTGATTGGAAAAGTAAAGCGCGTTGCATCTTTACCATCAAATACAATCATTGTTTGGAGTGGACATCAAGAGAGCGCTCCCTTTTTCGGACCCTATTGGCAAACTTTAGTAGAGGTTTTTGAGCATGCTATTTCGTGAAATTCTTATGCCAGTCCTTGTGAGCGCTGTTGTTTTAATAACAATGGCGTATCTGACGTATGCAGAGCGGCGGATACTAGGCTCTATGCAGTTTCGACATGGACCAAATCGTGTGGGGCCAGCGGGATTGCTTCAACCAATTGCGGATGCGATTAAGCTGATTTTCAAACAACATATGACCCCAAAAAATGCAAATGGATATTTATTTATTTTTGCACCAATATTTGCATTCTTTATTTCTATGATTGTTTGGGCCTTTATTCCGGTAGGCATTTCTGGAGCTTACATCTTAAATGAACTCAGTCTGTTATGGATTATGATGATTTCAGCATGTCACGTATATGGGCTTTTATTGGCAGGTTGGGCTTCCAATTCAAAATATGCCTTGCTGGGTGCATTGCGCGCGAGCGCACAAGTCCTTTCTTATGAGCTCGCTTTATCTTTAATATTTCTCACTCTTGTTATTCTCAGTGGATCGTTAGATTTAAATCAAATAACTCTGCTGCAGCAATCTCCTGAAAGAATGTGCATTGAGTGGAATGGTGTAAAATATCCACCTTTATTGGTTTTATATTGCATATGTATTATTGCGGAAACACATCGCGCTCCTTTTGATATTGCCGAGGGAGAGTCTGAGCTTGTTGCCGGGTACCATGTTGAATATGGCTCTTGGGGGTTTGCCTTATTTTTTCTTGCTGAATATATTCAAATGATTGTTGCATCG
>VGTX01000197.1 GCA_016874315.1 Gammaproteobacteria bacterium
AAAGAATCTTTACATTCTTTAATGTCAGTCAAGATCTTCTCTAGCTCTAAGTCTTCCTCTATAGAATCGACTTCTTGCATCAGTGAATATAAAGGGTGTTGTTCTGAGTAATACTGCATAATGAGTAGATCGAATGCATTGAGTTCTGAGAACATCTTATAAGTTTCGGCAAAACAATAGCTCTCTTGGCATTGAATAGCGATGTTCAGTTCCGGCAGTCGCTCAAAATTTGGATCGATACTGAGATTTTGCAAAAAAGATATATGATTTTCTGCTGGTTGACAGAGGTCTTCCGTTTCATCATCGAGTTGATTTCGGATATGAGTGAAAGTCGCAATATATTCATCTCGATTTTCTTCTATAATATTCCAGAATATACAGTAGAGATTTTCTAATACATTTATATCTTCAGGATGGCATTCATCGAAAGCGCAACTACGAAGCCGCATTTCTGGATCGTAGACAGACCAAATCTCTGAGGATAGTAGAGGAGTTTTTTGAAGAAAGCTTAAGAGTTCAAGTGAAGACATTAACTTAAATTGCATTATATATCATGGTGTTATATTAACATATTTTTTAAATCAAAGATATCCGAAGGGTAAAAAATATTGCAAAATCCGTACCACTGTACTATTATGATAGTACAGTTTGAGGTGATTTTATGTCTGAGCAAGTTTTTTTAGATCTATACTGCGCAATGCTGGAGCTTAAGACTTCGGAAGAGGTTGAGGCATTCTTACGTGATTTATGTACACCAATGGAATTAAAAAGTTTAGCGGAGCGGTGGCAAGTATGTCGTCTTTTAGACAGTGGTAAATACTCTTATCGAGAAATTCATCAGAAAACTGGAGCAAGCCTGACCACGATTGGCAGAGTTGCACGTTTTTTAAAAGATGAGCCATATCATGGATACCGAGCTATTCTGAAACGAATCCCCCCTCTTTAATGCAAAAGGATATAAATATGATGAAAATCAATCTATCGAGTATCGTGCTTTCGTGCCTTTTTTGGTCTGCTAGTCATGCTGCTCCTCTTGTTGTAATTTCACAGGTCGTCAATCACCCTGCACTAGACCGGACGGTTCAAGGGATTGTAGATGGGTTATCGGATTATGCCCGTGAGAATAAGACAGCCTTAGAAGTTCGGATTGAGTCAGCACAGAACAGCACATCGCTTGCTGCACAAATTGCGGCAAAAGCCGTGAGTCAGAATGCCTCATGTTCTGTAGGGGTTGGCACATTATCTGCGCAGAGTTTTTCTAAATATGCACGAAAAGGGCAGACAAAACTGATATTCAGTTCAGTGACCGATCCGATGAATGCACAACTGATTAATTCATATCAAGAACCAGGGTTTAATACCTCTGGAGTTTCCAATTTTATTGATGTCGATCCGCAATTAGATTTATTTTTAAAGGTGCAGCCTCATTTGAAAAAACTGGGATTTATTTACAATACCGGAGAGGCCAACTCAGTAAGTTTAGAAAAAGTGATTGATATGGCTTGTCAAAAGCGAGGCATTCAGCTTGTTAGCCAGGTAGCTACACGGAGCCAAGATATTGCACAAATCACACAAAAGCTCGCTCAAGAAGTAGATGCAATTTTTATCAGTAATGACAGTACGGCTCTTTCAGCGTTGAGTGTGATTATTCAACAAGCATCCGCGATGCACGTGCCTGTTTATGTGAGTGATATTGATTCTG
>VGTX01000198.1 GCA_016874315.1 Gammaproteobacteria bacterium
GGCTTCATTTTTGGGTTCCAAAAACGCGATAAGTGTCCTAAATGCAGACCATGTCCTAGCATTTGTGGGATGGAGAGTTCAACTGTTGCAAGATCGGCGCGAGTACTATATGACATAAGATTTATCCTTATTTCGGGTTAATTATCTAACACAAGAAATTGCAGCTCACTGAAAAAATCAGACCCAAGAAGCAGTTTAATACTTGTAGTTATCGTTACCAGAGAACTTGTTTGAAAAAAAGTTCTTCACAAAATGTGTCTGGCCAGGCCATAATACTCTAATTCATTGTAAAAATCATCACCTACACATGTCATCGTATAAAAAATCTCCAGAAGCTATTCAGCGCATTCAAGAAGCCGCAAAAATATTTTTAAAACCCTTGACTCCATAGTAAAAGAAGGAGTTACAACAAATGAAATTAATGCATGTGTAGAAGAATATTGTTTAAAAGTCGGGGCAACACCAGCGCCCTTAGAAAAAGGATTTCCTAAAGCGGTTTGTACATCTGTCAATGAAGTTGTTTGTCATGGTGTCCCCAATGATATTCCATTGAAAAAAGGAGATATTATTAATATTGATGTTTCTCTTAACAAGGACGGCGCCTATGGCGACACCTCTAAAATGTACAAGATTGGGCCAGTTGCACCCTATGCTTCACGACTAATCGACCTGACACAACAAAGTCTATATCTTGCTATTCGTGCCATTCAACCAGGACTCCCTCTCAATATTATTGGCCAAACAATTGAGAAATTCATTCATGGTCATCGATTATCGATTGTCCGAGAGTTTTGCGGACATGGTATTGGTTTACAATTGCATGAACATCCTCAAATTTTGCACTATCGCTCAAATGAGCATGCATCTGTTAAACTTGAGCCTGGCATGATTTTTACGATCGAACCAATGATTAATCTTGGCACACCCGATATTCGAATTTTAAAAGATGGCTGGACGGTTGTCACAAAAGACCGAATGCTCTCAGCTCAATGGGAGCATATGATTCTCGTGACCGAGAATGGAGCTGAAGTTTTGACATTACGAGATGAGGAGCACTTCTAAAACGAGGTGCGTCCATGTTACACAAACCTAGAGATTCATCAACATATTAGGAAGTTAAATAATTCTTTTCATCTCATCAATAAGATGTATAATACTATCCATCAGTGCTTTATGACTTATTGAAATGATTCAGAAATTTCTTGATTGGTTTAGTCAAAAAGAAGAAAAAAAAATATTACACGAACCCGCAAAAGCTGCCGCACCTATCGTGACAGAGCCGAGTTTACAAAACTTTTTCGCACATAATACATATCAAATCGATGCAATTGAGCTCGATCCGGCGCAACTTAAAAACTTTCTCAAAGAGCACTTGTCCGGCGTGGATAAATTCGATCCAGCCTATCACCATATGACGGAAGCATTAAATATTGCCTCACGTGACTCTACGGTCCTATCTCCTCAACAAAAAGGCACCAGTATTAATGCCTTGATTGGTGAGGATGATGCACTTGCACTCATTCATTTACTAAGATGGAAAACAGGTTTGGTCTGTCCTTATTGTGGATCGAGTAATGTGATTCGGAAAAATCCCCCAGCCCTTAAATATCAATGCCAAGATTGCGAAGGTGGATCTGACCGAGGAGGATTCGATGAGCTGACTGGATATT
>VGTX01000199.1 GCA_016874315.1 Gammaproteobacteria bacterium
AAATGTTTGCCCTCAAAGAAAAAATGTCTAGCATTGATGGGCCGATTAATGACGAAAATGAAAAATCTTTCGTTAATATTTTACACGACCCAAATGAGATTAATCCCGTTTATAACCTTATTCATGAAGCACTGCTGAAGAAAATTGATGCCTGCCTCGATCGTCTTCCTGAAAAGCAGCGAGAAGTGGTTATGCGTCGCTTCGGTTTGCGCGGCTTAGAACAAAGAACATTAGAAGAGGTTGGTGAAGAAATTGGCCTGACTCGTGAGCGTGTTCGACAAATTCAAGTCGATGCATTATTTCAAATGAAATCATTCTTAGGGAGCGAACAGTGTGACCTAAGCTCATTTAATAAAGAACTTTTTAATTAATTCAACATTCATCACTCAATTCTCGATCATTCTCTCTTCAATTCGAAGAAGAGGTGATCGAATTCCTAAAATATATCTTACGAATATCCTATAGAAAGATCGTTTTGGACGTTTTAATTTTTTAAAAACGCTCTATCATAACATCATCCAGATGATTTTCAGTAAAGGTAGATGTCATGTCCGAAAAAAGACAACAACAATTCGAATCCGTAGATATGAATAGCTTAGACCAAGCAACTCTATCAAAATTACCAATGACCATTAAAATATTTCTCGAAAACTGTTTAAGGCATTTTGACGAACAAACAGTCAAACAAAAACATATTGATATGTTGCTTGATTGGAATAACCCAAAGTACCAAGACAGCGAAATACCTTTTTTCCCTGCACGTGTTTTACTTCAAGATTTATCAGGAATTCCATTAATTGTTGATTTGGCTGCTATGCGTGATGTCATGGCTGATTGGGGGGGCGATCCACTTAAAATTAATCCTCTAAAACCAATTGAGGCCGTGATCGATCATTCCATCATGGTTGATTATTACGGGTCTAGCCAATCTCACGATCTCAATAAACAAAAAGATTATGAGCGTAATATGGAGCGCTATCAGTTCTTTAAATGGGCTCAACAATCTTTGCAAAACGTCCGTATCGTCCCGCCTGATACAGGAATTGTTCATCAGATTAATATTGAATATCTTGCTCGAGGCGTCTTTGTAGAAAAAACGGACGATCCAGAGAAATTTGCTCTTTATCCAGATACAGTTGTTGGAACTGACTCTCATACAACGATGGTCAATGGCCTTGGAATCTTAGGATGGGGCGTTGGTGGTATTGAAGCTGAAGCTGTTGCTCTTGGGCAGCCCATCCCTCTGACCATCCCCAAAGTTGTTGGTGTGCGCCTCACTGGAGCTTTACAGCCTGGAGTGACTGCAACAGACCTCGTTCTCACTCTCACAGCACAATTGCGTGCACATGGTGTTGTTGGAAAGTTTGTTGAGTTTTTTGGACCAGGCCTTAAATCTTTGTCTATTGCCGATCGGGTAACGGTTGCCAATATGTCTCCAGAATTTGGTTCAACATCAGCTCTCTTTCCATTTGATGCAAAAACCTTGTCATATTTTAAATTGACAGGCCGCCATCCTGCCCATTGTCAGATTATTGAAGAGTATTTAAAAGATCATCATCTTTTTTATATGGAACAATCTGCTAATCAGGTCGCTTTCACAGAAGAGCTCACATGTGATTTGAGTGCGATTGAGCCATGTTT
>VGTX01000200.1 GCA_016874315.1 Gammaproteobacteria bacterium
GCTATAGACTGTTGTCGCAGAGTCATATTTTCATCTTTTGCAAATTGAGGAAGCATCGCTTTACCAAGCGTAAGCTCAACTGTGCATTTTTGAGCAAAGCGGTGCGTATTTTCGATAACATCTGGGCAATCTGAAAAAAGCTCTTGAATAACATGTGGGGGATATAAGCAATAAGAGGGTTTATGATTCACAGCTCGCGATTCATCTTGAAGGTAGTACCCCTCTTGTATGCAATTTTTTATCTGCTGGATATTAAAGTCTTCAGGACTTTCAAAGAAGGCGCGGTTACAAACGATAGCAGGGACTTGAACAGATGCTGCTTTTTGCAGGCATTCGATACTTTTTTGATAAACGACAGCATCATTTGGGTATCGTTCAATACCAAATAATAAGCGGTCTTCAAAAGCGCCTTTCCACAAATCCACACCAGACTGTATCAACATATCGATAGATTCAGGAGGGCAAATCAGCATTAAATCATGGGCATTTTCTAGGCAAAATTTTAAATCCAGTCCA
Source organism: Gammaproteobacteria bacterium (assembly GCA_016874315.1). Classification (GTDB taxonomy): domain Bacteria; phylum Pseudomonadota; class Gammaproteobacteria; order Berkiellales; family Berkiellaceae; genus LLD-282. Next base: position 517 of record VGTX01000200.1, read on the forward strand.
TTTGGGCGTTCTTGAGCATACCATTTGGAAATCCAGTTTGAGAGGTTTTGATAGCCACGATAATTTTTAGCATAGATTAATAAATCTGCAGAAGAATTTGGTCGGGCATTTAAATTGCATTGAACGTGTGCCCCAATGATTGGTTTAATTTTTTTAGATAAGGCAGCCTGGTAAAACTGGACAAGACCAAAGCAATTATTTTTATCGGTGATTGCAGCAGCGTTAATTTGATTTTCTTTAAGCCAATTCAGCCACCGATCGAGTCTGAGGATGCTTTCATGAATTGTAAATTGGGTGTAATTACGCAGTGGCACAAACATCTTAATCACCAACCCAACAATTCATTAGGTAATTATGCCATGAGATAAGATAGGTCTCAAGAAAACAATCAGATATAAGATTAGACTATTTTACGATCTTTGAGCTACAATACTGCTTAAAAATCGTTTTAATTCAATGTATTATTTCAAACCATAGCTGGATAATAGATATTGCATGGTTTAGTATATTCTGATTAATTTGTATATCCATTCAAATAAGGGTTTCTTGATATGTTTAATTATCATATGTCTTATGCAGAGCTATCAACTGCGTTAAATACAATCGCAGGAGAGAGTCGTCTCTTAACCGAACACGAAATCAAATGCATAAGTAAATCCTTAGAAAGTCCTTTCTTAAAAGCAATGCTGCAAAAATACCCACTTCGTGTGTCTGCGCAAGCACTTGTGGAAGCCACGCTGCGACAAATGGATGAACATACAGCTCAGGCAAATCCTAATGAGCAAAATGTTGTTCATCATCAACGAGTAACTACTAGTGTACATGATGCTCTATTTGCAAGCGGACGTTTACGTACATCACGATATCTTCAAAAGCACTTCCCTGCCACGAAAAACCATGGGTTGATGGAGAGATTAGAAGATTTTGTGAATGAATCCTTAGCTAATCTTGAAGTAGTGAACTGCACGCCCCTAAAGGGAGCATGCTTCCCATCAAGCAACATCAATAAATTGATCTTGCTTGATTTTCTTTTTTGACGGTTCATCGATCGCTGCACCCTGGACTT
>VGTX01000201.1 GCA_016874315.1 Gammaproteobacteria bacterium
GTTGCCGAATTAATAAAACCCACTCTTTTGAATAATCATCTTCATGAAAAAACATCATATTAGGAGAAAGTGCGAAATGACCAGGGAGCGGACCGACTTGATAAATATAATATCCGAATGATTCCACAAACCCCGTAACATACCCAAAAAATTCACGTGAATTGTGAGCATGCTGATGCAAATAAACTAAAGATTCGGGGCTATAGAGTCCGCTATGAGGGAAATCGAGCATATGAGCAACGCCGAAGCTCCACAGCTGAGCATATTGCGGAAGTTTTAAAAACAGGTCGGAATGATAGAAAGATTGAGTAGAAAGCGAACCCAGAGTAATGTACTTAATGGACTCACGATTCAAGGTGTTTTTTTCTTCAAAATTGTCAGGCACTATGACATGAATTTGATAGTGTTCTTTTGTATCGAATTCACGAGCAATCGCATCAAAGGCCTGTTGCCATTGAGGTGTGATTTTTTCTGGTATGACTGTAACGAAAACAAAAGATTTATAATCACTATATACGGCCTCTTCTCCAATTTTTATATCTCTAGAATGATGTCGTATGATTTTATATGAAACCATACTGAAAATGATTAATAAAACAGCAATCGTAATCTTTTTTAAAGCACTCACTCTTCTTCCTCCACCCAATCAAATGACGACCGAAAAAGAAATGCTCCGACGTTTCGCTGCTCATGCGAAAGAGCACTCCAAGTTGAACGAAGAGTATCCATAAGCTCATCAATCCATGGCGTATTTCTTGCACGAAAATACTGATAATCATGAGACATAAAGTTAATTGCGATAAAGAGCTTGGCAACTTCAGGTTGTGAGGGAAAATATAAATCAATCTCATTTTTAGAGATATGTCCATAAACAGCACCCACACGGTTCATCCACCCCCCAGAAGAAGGTATTGTAGCGACAACATAAGGCTGTGTTAGTAATCGTAAATCCATATCTTTCCAGAAGCCAGGGCCAGTTGTTTCAATGACCAGTGGGATTTGATTAACATTTGAATCAGGGTTTGCAAGTGCCCATTGTATTTTCGCATTTAAATAATACTGATATTCCTCATAGGAATTGATATATGGTCTTGCTAAGAGTAAATCAAATAGTCCATTGACTTTTGATAGGCGCTGCTCTGCTAAGGCTTGGATAACAGACCATAAAACCTCTGGACCATGGTAATCCACAATACAATCATTATTTGTTTCGATAGAGGAGTCATGATCGTTTCTTTTGAGAAAAGAGAATGAATGTGAGATTGTTTCGGGCTGAGCATATAGACCAAAAACATGGTCACTGGAGGCCATAATAACAGTGTTTGGCAATGTTGGATATTTACGATATTTGAGTCGATAAATAAAAGTATCAATATCCATATAAACATTGTAATCAAAATGAAAGTCATGAAGGAGAGATATTCTCAAAAAATCACTACAGAGAGCTGGGATTCCATCGACACACTGAGCAAATCCCATTGAAAGTGGGTATGCATTATCAGGTGTAATGAAGTCTTCCACAAAAGAGCATTTAAAAGCAGGGTATTTCAAGAATTGACGAAAGTCATCTTGAT
>VGTX01000202.1 GCA_016874315.1 Gammaproteobacteria bacterium
CGCAAAATTATACAGAGTGTTCCAAGGAATACTGACAGCACGATCGGATAAATATGTTATAAGATATAGAAACTGCTGCCAATCCCCCTCTAAGATAATGTGATGCAATAGAGATTCGCTAGGGTTATTGATACTGGATATCCAATACTCTTGTGAGTGTCTTTCAATAAGAATTTTTTCACAATCTATGCATTCATCTTTTAATACTTTCTTTTGGGAAATAGCTGTGCGCAATCCCAGATGTGTTGGGTCTACACATTCTTCTACATCTTGTTCATCATGTTCTGTATTATTTTGTGTTACATAAAAATCTAATACAGTGGACAACGCATTCACATCACGCATCCTAGCAAAAAGAGCTACCAATGAGTTGAATGTTTTATTTGTTAATTTCTTTAAGAACGGTCTTTCTTGGTTATAGTTCAAAAACATATCAGTAATATTATTTTTTTCATAACCGGCTGAAATTAAAAGAGCATGCAACAAAACATCATCAGATTGTCGGTCTTTTAGGAGAGTAAGAATCTCATAGCAACTATGGTAAATCGCAAGAGAATACAAATTGTCATACACGTATAATGAACTCAATATATATGATGAAAATACATTAATAAATCGATTGGCAATTTCATAATGAGCAACGCCGATTAATAATGCTACGCACTCTTCAATCACCTGAGGATGAGTGTCAACGAGAGTCTGCATAAATATGCGATCTTTAGCACAATAATCCAAGATTATGGTATCTATTAATACATTATCTGGAGAAAAGCATACAATCTTCAATATCTTGATAATATGATCGAAAGGAATAACTTTCGAAATCACATCATCAATATAGGGTAATAAAACAGCAACCACATGAGCATGTCCATTTTTTGCAGCTAATGTCAGGGCATTTCCAGGAGCCTCAGCAGAATTATCGAAAACTGGATAAGATACAAGAGAAAAAATCTCAGAATCTGGTAGCTGTTTGAGTATATACTCTAAAACATTTGCTCGACCATGAATTGCTGCAAGAATCGCTGGATGAAGATGTTCACTGTTGAGTTTAATAGAAGAAAATGAAGTATGGTCTATAATCTTAAACCAAGTCTCATCATGAATATCAGTAATTGGTAACGCATTATGAAGAATTGTTTTATGATCGTTCAGACATGTAGTCGGATCGCATCCATTTTGAATTAATGCCTCTAATATAGCCATATTATTCCGTACTACTGCACAGAAAAGATTGAAATACTTATTCGGATCGAAGCAAACCTTATTTTGAATACAATACAGTGCAATTTGTGTTGCATCACAATCAATGGCATGACTCAAAAAACTGCGAAAAATAATCTGTGCCTCATTATTCTTCTGAGTAACTTGAACACCATATACTTGATTGAATTTCTCTCTGAGGTTGTGAGTATCAATCCATGTTAATAAAAAATGAAACATCGCAACATTATCTGTAGAAATCACTGCAAATATTGGCGGCAACCCTTGATCTGGATGAGAGTATTCTTGAAATAAATCAGCACCATATTCAAGCATCACTTGAACAATACCAAACTC
>VGTX01000203.1 GCA_016874315.1 Gammaproteobacteria bacterium
CCATGGTCCATTAAAATGCATAGTACCATCTTCGCTTAAATGAGAAATTTGTCTTCGCTCGACAACTGGCGGGCATTTTTCTGAAGATTGCTCTGATGGAGGGCGAATGCGAATGAGGTGGGAGGATATTCACCCGAAGCAAACTCAAGATAATATTGGTATGAAAATGTATTTTGCATATATTGAGATATTAAAAGACATATATCTAAGTATGTGTCTTTTCTATGCAATAATGGTGGAAATACAGTATAATCGGACCGTTATTGAGAAGACAATGCCATCAATAACGGCATTTTATATATAAAATAAAAAAACACCCCTCAATATATTGAAATCAACTATCGACTTTACCTTGACCTTCTAATATAAAGCATTGATTTTTAAAAGGTAATGTGTGATTATGTTAGTTAACTTAGTATAAAAATGATATGAGATTTTAAGGGTATGCAAACCCTAATCACATCCCATATTATTATGCACTTGATGATGTAATGGAAAAATTATGCAGTTTATAGGCAGATATTTAATAAAACACTATACAGAATTAACAAGAATTTTGAAAAGCAAAGACTCTATTTTCACAAAAACTGTAAAAATAGTCGCTTATGTTACGCCATCACTAGTTGCAAAATTCTATCGAGCAATTACACCAGGCTGGGTCTATAGTTTTTCAAATTATATTGGAAAAGTGTATACATCAATATACTCAAGAATATCATTTATCAGTTATAAAGCATCTAGCTATGCAATAGTACAGTTAACAACCAATCGGTTGCGCAATTCTTATAAGCTCTTCGCAAAAAAATACGCCAGCGATCTTATAAAACAAAAAAATAGCCATATAGATAAAATGAATATGCTTAACAGCAAATTAAGAGCACAGATCACAACACTCAGAATTCTGTCAGGAGATGCAGGTGAACGGATAACAAATTTGATTTTAAATGCTGCGCAATTAACACTTGGTCCAAATGTGATTAAATTCTTTCTAGGCACGGGCTCTGTTAGAAAGCTGTTTGTAACGCCTACACACACTACACTTCAAGCATATGCTTCAGTCGCAATGTCTTTTCTGATTATGGGCATAAGTGCGTTTTTCTCGAAAAAATTCATGTTTAGTGATTTAATTTCTTATCCTGCGAATTTAGGAAATATTTTTATCAATAGCATTTTGATGCTTTCCGTCATTAAAAGCGCCCCATACATCATATACAAATTTATCAAGAAATATGCATCTTCATCTGTCGCCGAGATGTTAGTGAATGCATCGAGCTCTCCCATCCTCCTAGGCACCTCATTATCAAATATATTTTTTATTATCGCTAACCTTAGTGTAATTATTTCTGCCTTTTTCATGATTCATAACATATCAAAAGAAGAGGCTTCTATTTACAATCAAGCATCTAACGCACCGACATTCTATGATTTAATGTTCACCATAACTCACGATATTCATCATATACAAATGCTAGGTGTAGTTCTTATGTGGACTTTAGGGCCTCAATACGCTGTTTTAATTGCGGGAACAAGTATTATT
>VGTX01000204.1 GCA_016874315.1 Gammaproteobacteria bacterium
ACTCTTTTAGCTCAAGCAAGCTTTTGATACGATCTTGAGCAAGAAAAAGCTGCTTCTGAAAGAGGTCTGGCTGGTCGGTCCATTTTTCAGACTGTGCATATTCAAGCAAATCAGAAGAATGTTGCATCCAGTGCTTTGCAATCCAATAGAATTTATCAGTATTAAAGCAAGCCGGGGAGCGCTGCAATCCTGTTCCATCAAAAGCTTTAATCATTTCTTCACGAGTAAATAACTCTACATCGCCATGTGACCAGCCCAATCGAACCAATGCATTCAAAATCGCATGAGGAAGAAATCCTTGCTCACGATATTGCAAAATATTAGCGCTGCCAGAACGCTTAGAAAGACGAGCACCAGCCTCATCCAAGATCATAGGAATATGACCGAACACTGGCATTGGCCAATTGAGCGTTTTATAGAGGGCCACCTGACGTGGGGTATTATTTAAATGATCGTCCCCACGAATAACATGAGTAATATCCATATCATAATCGTCTACAACGACAGCGAAGTTATAAGTTGGATCGCCATCAGAGCGCTGAATCACCCAATCATCGTAATCCGCACCTGAGCGCTCTTGATATCCATGAATTAAATCATTGAAGCTTAAGTCCATATCCGGGGATATTTTTAATCTTACGACACGACCAGGGCCTTTTGTGAGATTGAGGTTTCGGCAATGCTCATCATAACGTGGCTGAGGAAATCCTTGAGCCATTTGCTCAGCGCGAAGATTTTCTAATCGCTCAACTGAACAATCGCAATAATATGCAAGTCCACGACTCACCAAATCATCAATCACCTCTTGATAACGATCGAGGCGTCTGGATTGATATTCGACTGCTCCATCCCAATCAATTTTCAGCCATTTGAGGGTCTCAAGAATGAGTTCGGTATATTCCGGTTTAGAGCGCTGTCTATCCGTATCCTCGATACGAAGAATAAAGGTTCCATTAAAGTGTCTTGCCAATAACCAAGAAAATAGGGCTGTGCGAACTGACCCAATATGTAAAAATCCCGTTGGGCTGGGGGCAAAACGTGTTTTCATGAAAACTCTCCTTACTACAGCAGACAGTAAATATAGGCTAACTATATATTCCTTAAAATATATTCGGCATTGTACCGCATGTTTTTCCTATATAACAGAATAGCTAGTAAAAACTCTATTTATTTCATGGATCGTGCAGTGAATACATCTCCAAAATCACCATTATTTAATATTCTGATGAATTTATGTGAAGAACCGCATAATAAATGGACGAATAATGCTGTATCTACAGTGATATCTGCATTGAATGGTAATATTTTCAGTATGCTCGCTCTAATTCCTATGTATTTGAGCATTCGTTTTTTTTCAAAAAAAGATAGTCCACAATTTCAACTTTATGCGCATCTTACAAGAAAGAATAAAACACCCAGCACTTATATGGACATACTTAAACAACTTGCAGATCCTCCTGGTATACTTTCTTTGGTTCGGATTATTTGTAAAAGCGATGTATTGTCTCTGTTAAAAGAAATCCAAAAAAATCA
>VGTX01000205.1 GCA_016874315.1 Gammaproteobacteria bacterium
GGGTGCAGCGATCGATGAGCCGTCAAAAAAGAAAATCAAGCAAGATCAATTTATTGATGTTGCTTGATGGGAAGCATGCTCCCTTTAGGGGCGTGCAGTTCACATTTGGCTATACAGTTTAATTCTTTGCATTATGGCAGCCTGCTAATGACGTTATCTACAACGAATTGATAGGCTTCTTCAAAATTCCAATGCAATTTCGAGGGCAATAAAACACTCATATCCATATGAAAGTCACGATGATCTTTTTTAAGCTCAAGATTCTTTAAAAATTCTTCGCCTGTGATCTTCACATCGTTATAAGTGCAATACTGGTGAAAAATATCAAAAACTCGATTCAAGTTAATTAACTTGCGATCTGCCACATACCATACATCAAACAAATCCCGCCCTTTTCGACGCTGATAAAGAGCGCGTAACTTAGTCGCCATCAGCTCATCCATTTCGTAAGTAATAATATCCGCCGTCCCCTTGAACCAATCGGAATCCATAGAGAAAGGAACCTTTTTTAAGGGCAACACTTGGAAATGTTCAGTTGTATTTATTTCGATTTTTAGTTTTGATGCAGACTTGTTTATGGATTCGTATTTGTAAATTAGCTTTGCACTTCTTTGAGTAATTTTCCATTTTGGATCACCTAACCATGGTTTGAGGACCTCACGAATCGCATTAATTGTTTGGCCGATTGGATCAGCGTTTTTTTGCACGAAATCGATATCTTCACTATACCTAGACGGCGGGTTAATAAATAATTTGTTGAGCGCCGTACCGCCGCGGAAAATTAAAGCGTCTTTGATGTGTGGATCGTTGTACAAATCTACTAACGCTCTGCTGATAATGAGATCTTGTTCTATTTGGGCTGGTGTTTGCCATTTAACATGATTAGACCAGTTTTGTATAAAAATATTTGGGATCATAAATCGCTCTCAATTTCAGTATTTTCTATTATTTTCCATCTCTTGGATCTCGGGTAACCCATTTTTTCTATTTCAGAAGCGATGGGTATGTAATATTTCATTTTACCTTTTAAAAAAGCTTCTAAGGCTTGCATTATTTGAGCTTTTTTATCTTCATCCATGACATCAATTTTCTCTAAAATATAACCAATGCGTTGTAGTTGGTATATGGCATTGATCTTTTCGGCAAGTTCTATCAATTTTTCCGGATCTATAGCTTCGGCTAATTCAGAAAAAACGGTTGCTATGTGGTTAAGTCCGGCCGCATGAGAAGGGTAACCCAGTAAGTCGATTGCAGTGAGCTCAGGTGATGCCACTTTAAGATAGCCAGTATCAACAACGAAATCTTGAGTTGGAAGCCCGCAGAGTGAATTTTTATAGATAAACTCTATTTCAACATCACCAAAAACCAAATTACCGCTCATCCTTTTATTCAACATGACTTGGAATCTAGCAGGTTTTTGATGGGTCGCTCCATGAAACAAGCCTGCTGATAACAGGGCAACATAATAATCGATATTTAGATGCTTCATGAGTATGGGAATAAGTTGTTCTGCAGGTATACAACCGTA